>NZ_JBHUIY010000009.1:0-110365 GCF_042683125.1 Phaeospirillum tilakii | reverse complement strand
CGCGGGTCACCGCCGGGCGCGGCGCCGGATGGGCGGCGGCGCGGGCGGCGGCGGCGGCGCGCAGCCGGCGCAGGTCGGGGGCCGGGCGCTCGACCGGGGCCTCGTGCAGGTTGGGGAACTCGCTGACCCCGGTCAGCGGCGCCTTGCGCTTGGCGATCGCCTGCTCGCGCTCGGCCCAGGCGGCGGCGACGCGGGCGGCGAGGCTGCCGTCCTCGATCACCGCCAGCATGCCGCCGGCGGCCTCGATCGCCTGGAACTCGGCCCAGGCGGCCTCGGCCAACTGGCGGGTCAGGGTCTCGACGTACCACGAGCCGCCGGCCGGATCGATCACCCGGTCGAGCGAGGATTCCTCCTTCAGCAGGATCTGGATGTTGCGGGCGAGGCGGCGGGCGAAGGCATCGGACGGGCCGAGTTCGGCGTCGAACGGCACCACCACCACCGCGTCGGCGCCGCCGACTCCGCCGGCAAAACCGGCGACGGTGGTGCGCAGCAGGTTCACCCACGGATCGCGGCGCGACATCATCCGCCGGCTGGTGCGGGCGGTCAGCTCCATCCGCCGCGCCGGCTCGGGCGCGCCACAGGCCTCGGCGACGCGGGCCCAGGTCAGGCGGGCGGCGCGCAGCTTGGCGATCGACAGGAACTGGTCGCAATCGACCGGCAGGGTGAAGGCGATCTGGGCCAGCGCGTCGGCGATGTCCATCCCGGCGGCGACCATTGCCTTGAGATATTGGGTGCCGGTCGCCAGCGCCACGGCGAGGTCCTGGGCGGCGGTGGCGCCGGCCTCGTGCCAGGCGGTGGTGTCGACGGTGACGGCGCGGACCAGCGGCCAGTCGCGGCGGGTGGCATCGGCCACCTCGGCCATCCGTTCGAGACAGGCCGGCAGCGGGGCGAAGGCGACGCCCTCGGCGGCCAGGGTGCCGAGCGGATCGATGCCGAACCCGCCCCGGGCCTGATCCGGGCCGATGCCGCGCTCGCGCCACAGCCCGACCAGGGCGGCGGCGGCGTCGATCGCGCCGACGCCGGCATCGAGGCTGACCGGCACCAGATCGAGCAGCACGTCCTTCAGCACCCGGTCGAGGTCGGCCTCGTCCTGGACGGCGATGCCGTCATCGCCCCACGCCGCCGCCTCGTTCGGGCAGCCCTGGCGGGTGGCGCGGTCGAAGCGGAGCTGGACCGCGGTGGCGCCGCGCAGCAGATCGTCGAGGATCGCGGCATTGGCGTCGGCCGGCTCGGCGGCGGCATGGTCGGCGCGGATCGCCCAGCCCTGGGCGCCGGCACCGCTGGCCTGGCCACCGCGCAGGAACGGCGCCGCGCCGGGGAAGCCGGTCGGGTCGCCGGCGGCGGCGAAATCGTCCCGGGTGTAGAGCGGCTGGACCACGATCCCCTCATAGAGCCGGGTCAGCAGTTTCTTGTCGAACGGGGCGCCCTTCAGGGCCTTATCGACCAGCGCCAGCCATTGCGCGCGATCGGGAACGGGGAATTCGGACGCAAGTTTCAAGCAGGGGTCACTCATGGTCTCGAACCTGGTGTTGGGCAACGGCGCGCACTATACGCGGAGCCGCGTTGCTCATCAGGCGAAAAATGACGGTTTTTGCATCGCCGTGAGCAAATCTTCGGCGATCAGTCCGCGTCCGGCGATCCGTCCGGCCCGGCCATGCAACGCCGCCCCGGCGGCGGCGGCGGCGAAAGCGTCCCATCCCTGGGCCAGCAACCCGCCGATCAGCCCGGCCAGCACGTCGCCCGAGCCGGCGGTGGCGAGGTCGGGCGGCGCGTCGGTATTGATCCGGGCGCGGCCGTCGGGGGCGGCGATCACCGTGTCGGGGCCTTTCAGCAGCACCACCGCGCCCGAACGGGCGGCGGCGGCGCGGGCGCGGTCGAGCCGGCTGCCGGCGACCGCGCCGAACAAGGCGGCGAACTCGCCGTCATGCGGCGTCAGCACCTGAGCGGGGGACAAGGCCGCGAACAGTGCCGCCGGATCGTCGCGCCAGCAGGTCAGGGCGTCGGCGTCGAGCACCGCCGGCCGCCCGGCCGCCAGCACCGTCCGCAGGTCGGCTCGGGTGGCGGCGTCGCTCCCGGCGCCGGGGCCGATCACCACCGCGTTGCGCCGGGGATCGGCCAGCAGGGCGGCCAGTTGATCGCGCCGGGCGAGGATGGTGCCGGGCTCGGCGCCACGCAAAGCGGGCAGGGCGTCGTCGGGGACGGCGAGGGTGACCAGTCCGGCGCCGATCCGCCGTCCGGCCAGCGCGGCGAGGCGCCCGGCCCCGGCCATCGGCCCGCCCACCACCAGCAGATGGCCGCGCCGGAACTTGTGGCCGTCGAGGGCGGGGGCGGGCAAGGCGGGCGCGTGGTTCTCGGCGGCAAGGGGGCGGATCTGGTCGAGCACGGTGGCGGGAATGCCGATCGCGGCGACGGTGATCGCGCCGCATTTGATTCGGCCGGGCAGCAGGCAATGGCCCGGCTTCTTGCGGAAGAAGGTGACGGTGGCGACGCAATCGGGGGCGGGGCCGAGCACCGCGCCGCTGTCGCCCGCGACTCCGGAGGGGACATCGACCGCCACCACCGGCAGGCGGCGCCGGGCGACCTCGGTCAGCGTGGCCGCCGCCGCGCCGTCGAGCGGGCGCGACAGGCCGGCGCCGAACAGGGCATCGATCACCCCGCCGCATCCGTCGAGCGCCTCGGGGGCGAGCGGCACCAGCGGGCCGGTCCAGCGTGCCGCCGCCAGCGCGGCATCGCCCTTCAGCCGGTCCCGCTCGCCGAGCAGGGCCACCCGCACCGGCCAGCCCCGCCGCGCCAGCAGGCGCGCGGCGACGAAGCCGTCACCACCATTGTTGCCGGGGCCGCACAGCACGGCGACGCGGGCGCGCGGCAGGGTGGCGGCGGCGATGCGGGCCACGGCCCAGCCGGCCGCTTCCATCAGCGTGACCCCGGGGGTGCCGGCGGCGATGGTCAGGGCGTCGGCGCGGGCCATCTCGGCCACGGTCAGAAGCTCGTCGCTCATTGGGGCAGGGTAGCGCGGGGGGCGGTGGGCTGCCAAGGCGGGGCTGCCGCCCCGCACCCCGCTTGGAGGCCAAGCCTCCAAACCTCCCTTGTTTTCATTGATGAATCAAACGGGGGTCCGGGGCATCGCCCCGGTTGGGTTTGGGCGAAAGCCCAACACCTCCTCCCGAAACCACATGGCTGGCGTTGTCACGCCGCATTTGCCAAGCCGAGCGCGCCGCACTACATGCAAAGGCCTGACGGCGTTGCAACATCGGGAGAGCGGAAGGGTGAAGATCATCGTCATCGGCGCGGGGGTGGTGGGAACGGCCGCCGCCTGGTATCTCGCCGCCGCCGGGCACGAGGTCGAGGTGGTCGAGCGGCGCGACGGCGCCGGGCTGGAGACCAGCTTCGCCAATGGCGGCCAGATCTCGCCCTGCCATGCCGAGCCGTGGGCCAATCCCGCCGTGCTGCCCAAGCTGGCCCGTTGGCTGGGGCGCGAGGACGCGCCGCTGCTGATGCGCTGGCGGCGCTGGGATCCCGAACTGTGGGCCTGGGGGGCGTCGTTCCTGGTCAATTGCCTGCCGGGGCGCACCGAGGCCAACACCGAGCGGGTGTTGCGCCTCGCGCTTTATTCCCGCGACTGCCTGCGCCGGCTGCGGGCCGAGACCGGCATCGCCTACGACCAGCGCACCGCCGGCATCCTTCATATCTACCGCGATCCGGCCGAATACGCCCATGCCTGCGCCGCCGCCGACCTGATGCGGCGTCATGGTCTCGATCGCGTCGCGCTGACGGTGGCCGAGTGCCTTGAACACGAGCCGGCGTTGGCCGCCGTCGCCCCGACCCTGGCCGGCGGCATCTTCACCCCCGGCGACGAAAGCGGCGACGCCCATCTGTTCACCCGCGAACTGGCCCGACTGGCCGAGGGGCGCGGGGTGCGCTTCCGCTACGGGGTGGGCGTGCGCCGGCTGGTGACCCGGGGCGAGCGCGTCGCCGGGCTCGATACCGAGGCCGGCCAACTTGAGGCCGAGGTCTATGTGCTGGCCGCCGCCACCGCCAGCCGCGCCCTGGCCCGGCCACTTGGGCTGCATTTGCCGATCGTGCCGGCCAAGGGCTATTCGATCACCGCCCCGGTGACCGACCCGGCCCGGGCTCCGGTGGTGTCGATCACCGACGACGAGCACAAGATCGTCGTTTCCCGCCTGGGCGAGCGGCTGCGGGTCGCCGGCACCGCCGAGATGACCGGCGAGGATCTGACCCTGACCCCGGCCCGGGTGGCGGCGGTGCTGGGCCATGCCCGCGCCCTGTTCCCCGGCGGCGCCGATTACGACCGGGCCGAGCCGTGGACCGGGCTGCGTCCGGCGACTCCCGACGGGGTGCCGCTGGTCGGCCCCACCCGCTACCACAATCTGTGGCTCGACACCGGCCATGGCACCCTGGGCTGGACCATGGCTTGCGGCTCGGGCGCGCTGCTGGCCGACCTGATCGGCCGCCGCCGTCCGGCGATCGACCCGGCCGGGCTCGGTTTGTCCCGATAGATCCGGGCGGGCCGCGCCGCTACAAACAGGTGGGCTCTGCCCACACCCATCCCTGATCGCAGGGATCCAAGGACCCCCGGCCCTTGGCGGGTGCGGGCGGAGCCCGCGTTTTTTTTCGTCCGAGCGGAGAGCGCAATGCCGGATCTGAGTACGAGTTGGGTGGGCGGGGCCGGGCTGGTCCTGTTCGTGGTCGCCTATATCCTGGTGATCGTCGAGGAACGCACCCACCTGCGCAAGTCGAAGCCGGTGGTGGTGGCGGCCGGCCTGATGTGGGCGCTGCTGGGGATCGCCGCCTTCCAGGGGGGCTTCACCGCCCAACTGGAAGAGTCGGTCCGCCACGTCCTGCTCGATTACGGCGAGTTGCTGCTGTTCCTGATGGTGGCGATGACCTATGTCGAGGCGCTGGAGGAACGGCGGGTGTTCGCCGCGCTGCGCTCGCGGCTGGTCCATGCCGGGCTCGGCTACCGCGCCTTGTTCTGGCTGACCGGGGGACTGGCCTTCGTCATCTCGCCGGTGGCCGACAACATGACCACCGCGCTGGTGATGGGGGCGGTGGTGGTGGCGGTCGGCCAGGGCCAGCCGCGCTTCATCGTCCCGGCCTGCGTCAACATCGTCGTTGCCGCCAATGCCGGTGGCGCCTTCAGCCCGTTCGGCGACATCACCACCCTGATGGTGTGGCAGAAGGGGATTCTGCCCTTCGCCGACTTCTTCAAGCTGTTCCTGCCGGCGCTGGCCACCTTCCTGGTGCCGGCGGCGCTGATGCATTTCGCCCTGCCGGCGGGACAGCCGGTCGCCGATGGGGCCGGGCTGGTGCGGCTGAAGCCGGGGGCGCGCCGCTTCATCGCCCTGTTCGCCCTGACCATCGCCCTGACCGTGCTGCTGCATTCGCTGCTCGGCCTGCCGGCGGTGCTGGGGATGATGACCGGGCTGGGGCTGCTCCAACTGGCCGGCTATGGCCTGCGCCGGGTCCATCGCCGCGATCCCAGCCGGGTCGAGCATGATTTCGATGTGTTCGCCCGGCTGAGCCGGCTCGATTGGGACACCCTGCTGTTCTTCTACGGGGTGATGATGTGCGTCGGCGCGCTGGGGGCGGCCGGGCAACTCGCCTGGGCCTCGCACCAGCTCTATGACGGCGGCGGGGCGACGCTGGCCAACATCGCCATCGGCCTGCTGTCGGCGGTGCTCGACAACATCCCGCTGATGTTCGCGGTGCTGACGATGAACCCGGCGATGAGCGAGGGGCAGTGGCTGCTGATCACCCTGACCACCGGCATCGGCGGCAGCCTGCTGTCGATCGGCTCGGCCGCCGGGGTGGCGCTGATGGGGCAGGCGCGGGGGATCTACACTTTCTCCGCCCATCTGCGCTGGACCGGCGCGGTTGCCGCCGGCTTTGCCGCCGGCATCGGGGTTCACCGGCTGGTCAACGCGTCGCTGTTCTGAGCGGCGGGAGGCAAGGCGCTGGACCCCCTTGATTTTCAAAAATAAAGGGGGTCCGGGGCATCGCCCCGGCCGGGTGCGGGCGGGAGCCCGCGCGCGTCAGCGCAGGCTGGCCTCGATGTTGCCGCCATCGACGGTGACGGTGCAGGCGGTGACCTTGTTGGAGCGGGCCAGCCAGACGAAGGCGTCGGCGACGTCCTCGGCGGTGACCTCGCGGCCGAGCAGGTTGCCGGCCATGTAATCCTGCTCCGACAGGCCGCGCGCCTTCGAGCGGCTGGCGATCATGTCGGCGGTCAGCAGGCCGGTGCGGATCCGGTCGGCATTGACCGCGCCGGTGCGGATCCCCTCGCGGCCATGGTCGAGGGCGTACTGCTTCATCAGGAACAGCGTCGCCGCCTTGGGCAGGCCGTAGGGGCCGAAATTCTTGCCCGGATTGACCGATTGCTTCGAGGCGTTGAACAGCAGCGCCCCGCCGGTGCCCTGGGCCCGCAGCAGCGCCACCGCCGCCTGGGCGACGTTCTGGTGGCCGAAGAAGTTCAGCTCGAACGATTTGCGCAGGGTGGCGTCATCGACGGTGCCGATGGTGCCCTGCCACGCCGCGCCGGCATTGCTGACCACCACGTCGAGCCCGCCGAAGCGGCGGGCCACCGCCGCCAGCGCGGCCTCGACCCCGGCGCGGTCGGTGACGTCGCAGCCGAGCCCGAGCACGCGCGGCCCGATCTCCGCCGCCGCTTTCGCCGCCGCCTCGGCCGACAGGTCGAGGATCGCCACCTCGGCCCCCTGGGCGGCGAAGGCCCGCGCGGTGGCGGCGCCGATGCCCGAGCCACCGCCGGTCACCGCCACCACCTGCCGCGCCAGCGCCTTTTCCGGGTGCTTGCGGGCCCCCAGCTTGGCCTGTTCCAGCGACCAGTATTCGAGGTCGAACAGGTCCTCCTCGCTGGCCGGCTGATAGATCCCGACGCTCTCGGCGGCGGCGGCGCAGGCGGCGGTGGCCAGCGCCATGTCGGCGGCGATCGCCGCCGCCTTGGCATCGGCGCCAATCCCGACCAGTCCCAGCCCGGGGATCAGCGCCACCCGCGGCACCGGGTCAAGCTCGATCCGCCCGCCGCCGCGCGCGGCGTCATGGCAGGCGAAATAGGCGTGATAGGCTTCCTCGAACGCCTCGATCGCCTGCCCGACCGCCTCGGTCCAGGCCTCCAGCCCGTCGGCGGCGGGGGCGGGCGGCAGCGCCAGCGGCGAGACCTTGGTGCGGATGACGTGATCGGGGGTGGCGACGCCGCGCCGCACCGCCTCGCTCAGGCCGGCATCATCGACCAGGGCGCGGGCCTCGGCGCCCGTGCGCAGATCAAGCAGCCAGCGCTCGAACCGCCCCTCGCCCCGCGGCCGCGCCAGCAGCCCGCGCAGACGCGGCAGCAGCAGCTCCGCCCCCACCGGCCGCGCCACCAGCCCGGCCACCGGCACCGCCCGGCGCCGGCCGCGCGCCAGCCGCCGTTCCGCCAGCGACACCAGGGTGATCATCCGTTCATAGGCGGTGTGGGCGTCGTCGCCCCAGGTCACCAGCCCGTGCTGGGTCAGCACCAGCCCCTCGACCGCCGGATTGGCCTCGTAGGTCTCGGCCACCGCCTTGGCCAGCGCCAGCCCCGACATCCGGTAGGGGACGATGCCGACCTTGTCGCCGAACGCCTCGGCCACCAGCGCCGTCGGGTCGGGCTGGTTGCAGAGCGCCAGCAGCGCGGTGGCGTGGGTGTGCAGCACCACCCGTCCCGGCAGGAAGGCGTGCATCAGGGTCTCGACCGACGGATCGGCCGCCTTGGTGCTGAGCCGGTTGAGCCGGAGCGCGTCGAGCATCGCCTCGTCGTCGAGCGTGTCGAGCCGGGCCAGCGCCCGCAGCGGATCGAGCCGCAGCGCGGTCAGGTCCTCGGGCCGCAGCGCCGCCATGTCGCGCCCCGAGCCCTTGACCCGCAGCAGCGCCACCTCGTCGCCCAGCAGGTCGCGTCCGGTCAGCTTGACCGAGCCGTTGCCGCCGCCATGCAGCACCAGCGCCGGATCGGCCCCCAGCAGCCGGCAGGCATAGGCGGTTTGCGCCAGCAGGGGATCGTCCCCCTCGGCGGCCAGACGTTGCGCTTCGGTGGCGGACCACAGGGATTTCATCGCGGCGAACCTCGAACAGGGAAAAATAGCCAGCGGTGTCTTTACTCCGCTTCGCCCGCGCTGTCACTTCCCCCCTGGCGGGGAAAAAGGAAAGGGTTCCAAGGGCCCTCGGCCCTTGGCGGGCGCGGGCGGAGCCCGCTACACTGCGCCCTGGTCATGTTTTTTCCGGTCTGTTGCTCCCGATGTCCGCTCTGCCGATCACCTACCTTGCCGCCCCCGACCTCGCCGCCGCGATCGAGGCGTGGCGGCGCTGGCTGGCCGAGGAGAAACGCGCCTCGGCCCATACCCTCGACGCCTACGGCCGCGACCTGTCGGCCTTTTTGGCCTTCCTCGCCGATTATCGCGGCGAACTGCCCGCTCTCGCCATGCTCGACGGGCTGACCCCGGCCGAGTTCCGCGCCTATCTCGCCCGCCGCGCCCAGCAGCAGCAGGGCCGCAGCGGCGGTGCCCGCCAGCTCGGCAAGTCCTCGCTGGCCCGGGTGATGTCCACCCTGCGCAATTTCTTCCGTTTCCTCGACCGTGCCGGGCTGGCCCACAACCCGGCGATTGCCGCCGTGCGGGCGCCTCGCGTGCCCCGTACCCTGCCGCGTCCGCTCGGCCAGGACGAGGCGCGCGACACCCTGGCCCTGGCCGGCGACATCCAGGAACAGCCCTGGATCGCCGCCCGCGACGTCGCCCTGTTTACCCTGCTGTACGGCGCCGGGCTGCGTATCGGCGAGGCGCTGGCGCTCAACCGCTACGAGGCGCCCAAGGGCGACACCATGGTGATCACCGGCAAGGGGGGCCGCCAGCGGATGGTGCCGATCCTGCCGGTGGTGCGCGAGGCGATCGCCCATTATCTCTCGCTGCTGCCGGCCGGCGGCCAGGACGGGGGCGGGCCGCTGTTTCTCGGCGCACGCGGCAAGCGGCTCAATCCCGGCGTGGTCCAGCGCCAGATGCGCGCGGTGCGCCGGCTGCTCGATCTGCCCGACAGCGCGACGCCCCACGCGTTGCGCCATTCCTTCGCCACCCATCTGTTGGCCGATGGTGGCGATCTGCGCACCATTCAGGAACTGCTCGGGCATGCCTCGCTCTCGACCACCCAGCGTTACACCGCGGTCGAGACGGCGCGGATGGCCGAAATCTACCGTGCCGCCCATCCGCGCGCGACGGGGGAGGCAGAATAAGAGTAGAGACGCGGGCTCTGCCCGCACCCGCCAGGAGCCAGCGGCTCCTGGACCAGCATCAATGGTCGGGAGCCCATGCAGCCTTCAGCTTGGGCGCAGGCCGTTCTTCCGGGGCAGACCACATGCGCATCCTTTACGTCGTTCATTCCTATCCGCCGTTCGAAGTCAGTGGCACCCCCCTGATCGCCCGTCAGTATGCTCGGCAGGCGCGGGAGGCTGGGTTGAGCGTCGCCGTCGCCTTCGGCGATCCGGGGCGGCCTCTGGCGGCACAGGACGACGGGATCAAGTTGATTCCGCTTCCGCTCGCCGCCAACTGGCCGGTCGCGGCCTATACCGCCTCGCTCGATGCCGCGCCCCGGCTGGAGGCGCTGCGCGCCTTTCGTCCCGACCTGATCCACATTCTCGATTGGGTCAATCTGCCGGCCGGGCTGCTCGCCACCGCCCGCGATCTTGGCGTGCCGGTGCTGCGTCACGTCTGGAACCTTGAGGATTTCTGTCCCTTCAACGAGCCGCTGCTGTTCGATCCCGCCGGCCGGCCCTGCCGCCTGCCGGTTGCCGCCGAACAATGCGGCGAATGTCTCGCCCGCCGCTATGGACGGGTGCAACTGACCCTCGATGGGCCGATCGACCAGTTGATCGAGCGTCTCCAGGCGATGCGCGGCCAGATCCGCGCCGACTTCGCCCGCGCCATCGCCGCCCGCGCCCCCGCCTTCGCCGAGCATTGCCGGATCTATCGCCGGCTGCTCTTTCCCTGCGCCTCGTTCGAGCGCAGTCTCGCCCCGCTGCTCGATCCGGTCCTGCCCCGACGGGTGATCGAACACGGCATTGACGTGCCCGTCGCGCCCGCCGTGGCATCGCCGCGCCAGGGGCCGCTGCGCGGCCTGTTTCTTGGGCCCTGCACCACCCGCAAAGGCTGGGGCGTGGTCGAGCAGGCCTTCGCCCGGCTCGCCGAACTTTATCCGGGGCGGTTCAGCCTGACCGCCTACGGCGCGCCGGAGCCGGCCGGGCCGTTGCCCCCTGGCCTGACCCTGCGCCCGGCCTTTGCGCCCGACCGGCTCGACGCGGTGCTGGCCGAGGCCGATCTCGGGCTGGTGCCGTCGCCGTTCGAAACCTTCAGCCGCGCCTGTCGCGAAATGCTGGCCCGGGGCGTCCCGGTGGTCGGCTCGGACGCCTTCGGCATTCCCGACATCGTCCGCGATGGCGACAACGGCCTGCTGATCGGCGAACCCACCGTCGAGGGGCTGGTCGCTGCCGTCGGTCGGGTGCTGGAGCAGCCCGACCTGCTGGAGCGGCTCCGCGCCGGGGCCCGCGCCACCCGGGTCCGCACCCCCGCCGAGGAATTCGCCGAACTGCTCGCCCTCTACCGCGAGACCTGTCCCGGGCGGGCGTGACCGGCGTTCAGCTTTCGACGAAGGTGGCGAAGGCGGCGCGCGGCTCGCGCGGGGTGTGCAGTTGGTTTTCCGGCGCCTGCGGGTCGGCATGGCCGAGGGCGATGCCGCAGGCGACCACCTGGGATTCGGGGATCGCCAGTTCGGCCCGGATCAGCCGGTTGAACTTGGCGAAGGCCTGTTGCGGGCAGGTGTCGAGGCCGAAGCCCCGCGCCGCCAGCAGAATCGATTGCAGAAAGGTGCCGAGGTCGAACCACGAGCCCTGATTGAGGCTGCGGTCGATGGTCAGGATCAGCCCGACCGGGGCGCCGAAGAAGCTGTAGTTGCGGCCGAATTGCCGCTTCATCGCCGCGTTGTCACCCTTGGCGATTCCCAGCAGCCCGTACAGCGCCAGCCCCAACTGCCGCCGCCGCGCCAGATAGGGCTCCTCCCAGCGGTCGGGGTAGTAGGGATATTCCTCCTGCTGCTCGGGATCGTCGGCCTCGTGCGCGGCGAGGATCCGCTGCGACAGCCGCTCCTTGGCGGCGCCGGTGACCACCCACACCTTCCACGGCTGGATGTTCGAGCCCGACGGCGCCCGCGCCGCGAGGTCGAGGATCGCCTCGACCGTCTCGCGCGGCACCGGATCGGGCCGAAACGCCCGTACCGCCCGCCGCGTCTCGATCGCTTCGAACACGTCGCACATCGCCCGCATGATCAGATCGCCCCCGTCATTGAGTGTGTCGCCAGGATAGGAGGGGCGGACGCGAGGCGGCAAGCCCCGGGGTCCGGGGCCTTCGGCCCCGGCGGGTGTTGGCGGCGCCCACGTCCATCGCGCCAGCGATAGAGCGCCCGCTTCAGTCCTGCTCGAGCGTGTCGGCGACGGCGGTAAGACGGTTGGTGAGGGCCTCGATCGCCGAGGCGAGACGGGCATCGATGTCGTCACCGATGGCGGCGACGCGGGCCGGGGCGGGGGCGCCCTCGCGGGCATCGGCCAGTTCGTCGGCCAGCATCAGGCACAGCATCACCAGCAGCCGCGAATCGCTGACCACGCCGACCGAGGTCAGCAGGTTCTGGGCCCGGCTGTCGATGTCGCGGCCGAGGGCCTGGACCCGGGCGGCCTGGGAATCGTCGCAGCCGATGTCGTAGAGGCGGCCATTGATGGTGACGGTGACGACGGCCAAGCCTCTATTCCTCCAGCAAGCCACGCAGGCGGTCGATGGCCTGATCGAGCCGGCCGCCGACCAGGCGGACGGTTTCCTCCAGCCGCTCGCAATCCTCGCGGGCGTCACGCAGTTCACCGGCCAGCAGCAGGTCGCCGGCACCGGTGCGGGTCGAGGCGGCTTCCAGGCGTTCGACCACCGCTCCCAGGCGCCGTATCGCTTCCTCGGTCCGGGACAGGCCGGTGCCTCGCCGTTGTTCCACGCCTACTATCCCTGTCGGTTGGGTTCCCGGGGGGAGGGTATGGCCGAAGGCGCGGCAAGTCAACGCGCGTCGCGGCGCTCGGGCCTTTGCCCGAGGCGGCTGCGCCGGGGGGGGACGGCGCGGGGAAACCGGGTCAGGGATGGGCGCGGCGGTCGAGATCGGCGAGCAGCCCAGCCCCGAAAATCGCGCAGCAATCGGCGTCGCGACAGCTGCGCCGCTGGGTACAGGACAGGATCTGGCGGACGAACTCGTTGGCTTCCGGCCGCGCGATCGAATCGTGCAGCCGACGCCCATGGTCCGAGACACGCTGAAACGAGCAGGTTTCGGTTGTGACCATCTGCCTCTCCCCAACTCCCATTACCATAGTCATAAACTGGGAGTTGGGCAAGACTTAGGTATCGAGGGCGGCGGCGGTTTCGCGCACCGCCTCGGCGAGGCCGAGCCGGCGCGGCACCACCCCGGGCGGGAAGGCGCCGAACAGCCGCGACGGCATCATCGGATCGAGCAGCACGAACACCCCATGATCCCCGGCGCGGCGGACCAGGCGGCCGAACGCCTGCTTGAGGCGCAGGCGGGTGATGCGGTCGTCGTAGAAGCGGCCGCCGAAGCGGTCGCGCCGGGCGCGGTGGAGCAGATCGGGGCGCGGCCACGGCACCCGGTCGAACACGATCAGCCGCAGGGCGCGGCCGGGCACATCGACCCCGTCGCGCAGGGCATCGGTGCCGAGCAGACAGGAATGCTCCTCGGCGCGGAAGATCTCGACCAGGGTGGCGGGATCCATCCCATCGACATGCTGGGCCAGCAGCGGCAGGCCGGCATCCTCCAGCGGCGCGGCGATGCGGCGATGGACCTCGCGCAGGCGGGAGATCGCGGTGAACAGCCCAAGCGCGCCGCCGGCGGCGGCGAGGAACAGCTCGCGATAGGCGGCGGCGACCTGATCCATCGCGTCCTTGCGCACGTCGGTGACGATCAGCACCCGGGTCTGGGCCGGGTAATCGAACGGCGAGGCCACCGCCGCCCGCAGCGGCGGGGCGGGCAGGTGGATGCCGCCGGTGCGCAGTTCGGCGGCATGCCAGTCGGCCTCGGGCTGGCCCGAACCGTCGCGCAGGGTGGCGGAGGTGATCACCACCCCATGGGCCGGGGCCATCACCGCGCGGGCGAACGGCACCGCCGGATCGATCCAGTGGCGATGCAGGCCGACATCGGTCTCGCGCCCGTCGAGGCGGTCGAGCGCCAGCCAGTCGAACATGCGCGGCGGTTCGGCCGGCGCGGGCGGGGCGGCATTTTCCGCCGGGCCCTCCGCGCCCCCCGGGCCTTTCGCGTCGGGCGGGGCGTTTGGGGTGCCGATTTCGGCCAGCATGTCGCGCCAGACCCCGAGCGGCAGCAAGGCGCGATGGCTGATGCCGCGCACGATCGCCTCGATCCGGCCCCGGGTGGCGCTGTCGAGTTCGGCCGCCTCGTCGTCGAGCAGGTCGTCGAGCGCCCGCGACAGATCCTTCAGCGGCTTTTCCAGCCGTTCCAGCGCGGCGGCGAGCCCGGCGGCGGCGGCGCCCAGCCCCTCGGCCGGCGGGGCCACCGCGCATTCCAGGCTGTAGGGCGAATCCGCCCCGGCGGCACGGGCCAGCACCTGTCGCCGCACCAAAGCGAGGAAGGTCTCGGCCGGCCCCTGCGGCTCGTCGAGGCCGAGCCGGGCGATCCAGCCCGGGCCGGGCAGGGCGCGGGCCGCCTCCAGCGCCGTCTCCAGCGCGGCGGCGGCCTCCTCGCTGGCGCCGATCAGTTCCTCGGCCCGGCGCCGCAGTCCGCGCGCCCGCGACCGCCCGCTGTCGCCCTCGGGGCCGAGCAGCCAGCGCCGCATCTCCGCCCCCTCCTGGCCCGACAGATGGGCGGAAAAGGCCGAATCGGCGACGTCGAACAGGTGATGCCCCTCGTCGAACACCAGCCGGGTCGGCAGCGAGGCATCGTCGAGCCCGCCCAGCGCCGCCTGGATCATCACCAAAGCGTGGTTGGCGACGACGATCTCGGCGCGGCGGGCGCGGCGGATCGCCCGCTCGATGAAGCATTTGCGGAAATGGAAGCAGGCGGAAAACACGCACTCGCCGCGCCGGTCGGTCAGGCCGAGCGTCGCCGACCGGCCGAGCAGATCGGCCAGCCAGCCGGGGAAATCGCCGCCGACCATGTCGCCGTCGCGGGTGGCGCCGATCCAGCGCGCCACCAGCCCGACCGGCACCGGGGCGCGGCGGTGGTCCTGACGCGCCGCCTCCTCGTAATTCAGCAGGCAGAGATAATTCTCGCGCCCCTTGCGGATCACCACCTTGCGCGCCTTCTCGGCCGGGTCGGGGAATAGCCGGTCGAGTTCGGCGTCGAGCTGGCGCTGGAGGTTGCGGGTGTGGGTCGAGATCCACACCGGGGCGCCGTTCTTTTCCGCCCACAGGCTGGCGGGAGCGATGTAGCCCAGCGTCTTGCCGGTGCCGGTGCCGGCCTCGGCCAGCACCAGATGCGGCTCGCCCGGGGCCTCGCGCGGCAGGAAGGCCTGACTGACCGCCGAGGCGTAATCGGCCTGCGCCGGCCGCTGCTCGGCATCGGGGCCGAGCATCTTCGCCAGCCGCGCCCGGGCCTCGGCCGGGCTGACCGGCAGGCTGGTGGCGGGCGGCTCGGCCGGGCCGTCGCTCCATTCGGGCAGACGCTCCCATACCCGGGCGGCGGCGGCACCGCGTCCGCCCTCGTTCTCGCCGCCCAGCGCGGCCAGCACGGCGCGGCCCCACCCCCAGCCGCCGCGCGCCATCATCCAGGCCAGCCCGCGCACCTCGCCGAGCGGGCGGGGCCGGGCCCGCGCCGCCGCCTCGGCCAGGGTTTCGAGCAGCCGCCACGCCGCGCGGCGCAGCGTTTCCGCCTCGTCGGCGGCATCGCGGGGCGGGGGCAGCCCGACCGCCTCGGCCAGCCCGCGCGGGGTGGGCAGACAGAAGCGGGCCGGGCGGACGAAGGCGAACAGTTCGAGCAGGTCGTGGCATTCGAACCGTTCGATGCGCAGCCGGGCGGCGACCGCCGGGCCATGGCAGACGATCGGCTGGTCGCAGCGGGCCAGCCGGGCGGCGTCGGCGGCCGACAGGGCGCGGCATTCCCCGTCGGGGTCGAGCGCCATCGCGCCGCGCCAGCCGACGATCAGCACCGGCACAGGCGGCAGCACGATCTGCGGATCGGTCATCATCGCCGGCAGACTAGCCGGTTCGTTCCCGGTTTGTCACGTCACCGGGCCACGCGGTATGATGTGGGCTCCGCCCACACCCGCCAAGGGCCGCAAAGCCCTTGGATCCCATTGATTGGAGGGCATCGGGGCGGCGGGTTATTTCGGGAGGCCGCACTTTTTGCGCGGGGGATTTGATGCAAAGTGATTTTCTCGACGCCCACCATCGCCATTGGGGGGATGCGGAATTGCTGTTTCAGCAGAATCGGCTGGCCAATGCCGATCACCTCTACGGCGTCGCCGCCGAATGCGGGCTGAAGCGGCTGATGCTGGCGTTCGGGATGGTTTATGATTCCGCCAAGGATCGCCCTGCCGATTCACGCGATGCGGAACATGTCAAAAAAATATGGAGCCGTTTCGAAAACTACAGGAGTGGGCATCCGGCAGGCCCCAATTACATTTTACCGCCCGAAAACCCGTTCGCGGATTGGCATGTTGGTCAGCGTTACGCTCCTCGGAGCAATTTCGATAACCGGCGGGTCGGTGATCACAAAGCCGGCGCCTCCCAGGTCCGCGCGTTGGTTCATCAGGCACTGCGAGACGGATTGATATGATCACCTTCGATCGCCTTCTTCCCGAGATCCTGGGTCGGTTCGAAACCTATCGGTCAAGGGTGGAGCGGCTCGACTGGTTGCTGGTCAATCGTGACCTCAACGGGCGGATCCGGTTGATTCTGCCGGAGGCTGCACAAGGGGACGACGAGGTGCGGTCCGGGATCGAGAGCCTTGCCGGGGATCTGGCCGAGACGCTGGGGCGGCATGGCTATCCCGCTGCCTCCGCCATCCTGTTCGAACCCGAGCGCGAGGCCGCCCTGGCTGGGGGAACCTCTTTTCGGCTGGAAGGGTTTGACAACGTTGTCGTGGTCGATCGTCTGGCTACCGAAGGGAATTGGCTGGAACTCACCCCGGAAAGCACCGGCGCGCCGCGTGTGGTGTTCTTTTCGATCAAGGGCGGGGTCGGGCGCTCGACCGCCCTGGCGGCGCTGGCCTGGGCGGTCGCGCAGGACAGCAAGCGGGTTCTCGTCCTCGACCTTGATCTCGAATCGCCCGGGCTCTCCACCACGGTGCTGCCGGAGGAAAAGCAGCCGCTGTTCGGTATCACCGACTGGCTGGTCGAGGATCTGGTCGATAACGGCGAAACGGTCCTGGAGTCGATGGTTGCCACCAGTGATCTCTCTCATGACGGCGAGATCCTGGTGGTGCCGGCGCATGGTCGCGACCCCGGGGATTATGTCGCCAAGCTGGGGCGGGTGTGGATGCCGAAAATCCATCCCGACGGGCGGCGTGAAGCTTTCTCCGCTCGTTTGAGACGCCTGATCGACGGCCTGGAGGCCCGTTACCGTCCCGATATTGTCCTAATCGATTCCCGCGCCGGCATCGAAGAGGTGGCGTCAAGTTGCGTGATGGGGCTGGGGGCCAATCTGGTCCTGCTGTTCGCGCTGGAAGGGCGGCAGACCTGGAGCGGCTATCGTATCCTGTTCGATTACTGGACCCGGGCCGGGGTGGCGTCGGAGATCCGCACCCGTTTGCAGATCGTCGCGGCACTGGTGCCGGAAACCGATCCGGCCGATTATCTCGCCGGGTTGCAGGATGAAGCCTACAAACTGTTTGCGGAAACCCTGTATGACGACCTGCCGGCGGGAGAACCCGCCCTGGATTTGTGGCATTTCGATCCAGCGGACGAGTCCGCCCCCCACCACCCCTGGCCGATCCGGTGGCATCGCGGCTTTGCCGCGCTACGCTCGCTGCACGGCCGGCTGGCCGTGATCGACCAAGGCGAGGTGGACGGCATTTTCGGTGCGCTGATCCGTAACGTGGACAGCTATCTGGAGCAGGGGACCCGCGATGACTGACGTTCAGGCACTCCGCAACGCGATCCTGGCCGCACCGCTGGAGACCAGCAATTTCGGCGAGGCGCCCGAGCCGGGCACGCTTTACCTTCCGCTTTCGCATCTGAAGGCGTTGCGTCTCGATGCCCATGTCGTCGTCGGCGGGCGCGGGGTTGGCAAGTCGTTCTGGACCGCGGCCCTGCAATCGGGACCGCTCCGTGCGGCGATCGGCACCGCCGTGCCCGAACTTGACGATCTCGACATCCGGATCGGTTTCGCCAACACCGACGCGATCGAGTCTTACCCCAATGCAGATCTGTTTGCCCGGCTGCTTGATCTGGGGGCGGAACCCTACGACATCTGGCGCGCCGTCATCCTGCGCTGGGTGGCGGAACGGGCGGGGCGGGCAATTCCGGTCGATAAATGGGACGCGACCATCGGTTGGCTGAAGGAGGAACCGGAGGAGGCGAGCCGGTTAATGGCGACCGCGCGAAGCTGGCGCGGACTGATCCTGTTCGATGCCCTGGACCGTACCAGTAGAGACTGGCAGCGTATGGATCAGATCGTCCGGGGGCTGCTGAACGCGGTGTTGTGGCTGAAATCCTCCGCCCCGACCCTGGCGGCCAAGGTGTTCCTGCGGGAGGATCAGGCCGAGCGGACCGTCTTCAACTTTCCCGACGCGTCGAAGCTGCTGGCGACCAAGGCGGAACTGACCTGGGCTCGGCATGATCTGCACGGGATGTTGTGGCAGCGTCTGATCAATGCGCCGGGGACGCATGGCGAGTACCTGCGCGCCGTTTGTGCCACGGCGGCAGCTCTTCCTTCCGGGGAGATCGGTCGGTTGAAGCCGCTTCCGGCCGAAATGAAGCGGGAATCGGACGCTCAACGGCGGGCGTTCGAGGCGCTCGCCGGCCCCTGGATGGGGCGGGACAGGCGGCGAGGCGTTCCCTACACCTGGTCTGTCGGCCACTTGTCCGACGCCAGGGGGCAGACCTCGCCCCGCTCGTTCCTGGCGGCGATTCGTCAGGCGGCGGACGATTCTCGCGAACGTTATGACAATTACAAATATGCCCTGCACTATGAGAGCATCAAACGCGGCATCCAAAAGGCCTCAGAGATCCGTGTTAACGAGATCGCCGAGGATTATCCCTGGGTTCCCGAAGTCTTGTCTGCACTCGAAGGACTGAATGTCCCCTGCGAGGGCGAGGTCATTCTGGCCCGTTGGCAAGCGGCCTTTCCCGCCGGCCCGCAGGCGATTCCCTCGGACCGGTTGCCTCCCCAGCATGCCGGGCGGGGCTGGGACGGCATCCGCGAGGACCTGCAACGGCTGGGTCTGATCGAGACCAAGAAGGACGAGCGGATCGACATGCCCGATCTGTACCGGGTCGGGTTCCGTCTGGGCCGCAAGGGCGGGGTGAAGCCACAACCACGGTCGTGATGATCGGCGTCACGAAGGAAAGTTCAAGGGTTCCAAGGGCCTCCGGCCCTTGGCGGGTGTGGGCGGCGCCCACGGTCCGACCTTGGGCGATGCCGGGGGAAACGTCTTGACGGCGGGGATGGGCCGTCGCATTCTTGCCCCCGGTCGGCAGTTCACCGAGGCGTCGCTGTCCCGCGCGGGAAGCTAAACCTGCCACTCTTCCGCCCGAGGCAATCCCTTGTCCCGTGCCGGGTCGAAAGCCAGCGACCATCGACTGTTCCCATCGCGGACGGCACGTCGAGGACAAGTCATGGCTCGACCCATTTTTCCCTTCGCCATCGGCGACATTTCCGCTCTGGCCCGTTCGCTTGGTCGCGAACTGGCTTCCCGTGACGGGCTCCCTGGGCATGTCGACCTGCTCAACATCCTGAGCCGCTCGGCCGGGTTCCGCAATTTTCAGCATTTCCGCGCCCAGGCCGCCGCCGCCGACCGGCTGGCCCGGCCACCGGTGTCGCCGGTGGAGGAGGAGCCGGTCGATCTGGTTCGGGTCGAGCGGGTGCTGCGTCTGTTCGATCCGGCGGGGCGGCTGATCCGTTGGCCGGGCAAGGACAGCCAGCGCGTCCTCTGCCTGTGGGCGCTGTGGGCGGCGATCCCCGCCGGGCGCCGCTTTGCCGAAAAGGAGGTCAACGCCCTGCTGGCCGCCCGCCATCATTTCGGCGACCATGCCCTGCTGCGGCGGGAGATGGTCGATCGCGGCCTGATGTGGCGGACGGCGGACGGCAGTCTTTACCGCCGGGTCGAGCAGCGTCCGCCGGCCGAGGCACGGGCGGTGATCCGCCGTCTGTCGGGGCGCGCCGATCCGGGGTGAGCCCGTCTGTCCGCCGGCACCTCGGCGCGGAGCCGCGCAGGCGACACCGTGCCGGGGGAGGCGTTGATCCCCTCCGCCTTTTTCGTGTGAAGAGATGTCTGGACTTCATCAAATGGTCCATTTCCGCTAAGAAAGCGCGTTTCGACCGCCGAAACTCGGTCCGTTGGCGCGGACAGGGGGGCGGTTTCGAGTTTCGGGATGTGCGAGCATGATCTTGACGATGTCTTGGCCCGGTTCGGTCGGCTCCACCGCCACCATGAGTCCGGGGGCCTGGGCATGAAGGGCATCATCCTGGCCGGCGGGCGCGGTACCCGGCTCTATCCGTTGACCCTCTCGGTCAGCAAGCAGATCCTGCCGGTCTACGACAAACCGATGATCTATTACCCGCTCAGCACCCTGATGCTGGCCGGAATCCGCGAGATCCTGATCATCACCACCCCCGCCGATCAGGACTCGTTCCGCCGCCTGCTCGGCGATGGCCGGCAATGGGGCCTGTCGATCGAATATGCCGCCCAGCCCTCGCCCGACGGGCTGGCCCAGGCCTTCCTGATCGGCGAGGCCTTTCTGGCCGGTTCGCCCTGCTGCCTGGTGCTGGGCGACAACATCTTCCATGGCGTCGGCCTCAGCACCCTGGTCAGTCAGGCCGCCGGGCTGGAAGAGGGCGGGGTGATCTTCGGCTATTCGGTGCGCGAGCCGTGGCATTATGGCGTGGTCGAGTTCGACGAATCGTTTCAGGCCCGCTCGATCGAGGAGAAGCCGGCCGCACCCAAATCGCACTGGGCGGTGACCGGGCTGTATTTCTACGATGCCGAGGTGGTCGAGATCGCCCGCGCGCTGCGACCCTCGGCCCGGGGGGAACTGGAGATCACCGACGTCAACCGGACCTATCTCGAACGCGGCCGGCTGCGGGTGCAGCGGCTGGGGCGGGGGTTCTGCTGGTTCGACACCGGTACGCCGGGGTCGCTGCTCGATGCCGGTCAGTTCGTCCGCACCCTGGTCGAGCGGCAGAATCTTCAGGTCGGCTGCCCGGAGGAGATCGCCTTCAGCCGGGGCTGGATCGATCAGGCGCAGCTGCTGCGGCTGGCCGAGCCGCTGCGGCAGTCGGAGTATGGCCGCTATCTGATCAATCTGGCGCGGTGAGGGCGATGAGCATTCTGGTCACCGGCGGGGCCGGTTTCATCGGGTCGGCGGTCTGCCACCATCTGCTCGATCATACCGACGACCGGGTGGTCTGCCTCGACAAGCTGACCTACGCCGCCAATCCGGCGACGCTTGACGCGTTGCGGCCCCATCCCCGCTTCGCCTTCGTCCAGGCCGACATCTGCGATGGCGGGGCGGTGGCGGCGATCCTGGCCGCCCATCGGCCGGGCCTGATCCTGCACCTCGCCGCCGAAACCCACGTCGATCGCTCGATCGCCGGCCCGGCCGCCTTCGTCCAGTCGAATCTGGTCGGCACCGCCATGCTGCTGGCGGCGGCGCTGGAGTATTGGCGCGGTCTCGCCCCGGCGGAGCAGGCGGCGTTCCGTTTCCTCCACGTCTCGACCGACGAGGTCTATGGCAGCCTCGGCGCCGAGGGCCGGTTCCGCGAGGACAGCCCCTACGCCCCCAACTCGCCTTATTCCGCCAGCAAGGCCGGGGCCGACCATCTGGCGCGGGCGTGGTTCCACACCTACGGTCTGCCGGTGCTGATCAGCAATTGTTCCAACAATTACGGTCCGCGCCAGTTCCCGGAGAAGCTGATCCCGCTGATGATCGTCAACGCCCTGGCCGGCAAGCCGCTGCCGGTCTATGGCCAGGGGGCCAACGTGCGCGACTGGCTGTATGTCGAGGATCACGCCGCCGCGTTGCTGGCGATCGCCCGTCGCGGCCGTCCCGGCGAAAAATACAATGTCGGCGGCCGCGCCGAGCGCAGCAACCTCGCGGTGGTGCATACCCTGTGCCGCCTGCTCGACGACAGCCTGCCGGACTCGCCCCACCGCCCCCATGCCGGGCTGATCCGCCATGTCACCGACCGACCCGGCCACGATTTCCGCTACGCGATCGATGGCGGCAAGATCGAGCGCGAGCTGGGCTGGACCCCCTCGGTCGATTTCGACACCGGGCTGGCCCGTACCCTGCGCTGGTATCTCGACCATCGCGACTGGTGGCGGACGGCGCTGACCCGCGCCGGCTGACCGCCTCAGCGGCGCGCCGCTTCCTCGACCTGCTCCTCCAACTGCTCGGCCTTGCGCCGCAGATTGGCCTCCATCCGTTTGATCCGCAGATCGAGATCCTCGATCGCGCTCAGGCGCTCGCGGCGGCGGCGGTCGGCGTGGGCGGCGGACAGCCGGGCCAGGCCCCAGTCGCTGGCGGCGAACAGCAGCGCCAGACCGGCGACCAGGGCGACGATCGCTCCCAGCCCGCTCCGGCCCCGATCGATCGCCACCAGGGCTCCCCAGAAGCCGATGGTGGTCAGGGTGGCGGCGGTGGTCAGGATCAGCCGGGTCACCACCCGGTCCCAGCCGCGTCGGCGCCGCTCGGCGTCGCGTAGGGCGTTGGCGATCTCCTCGCGGGCGATCGCCTGCCAACTGCGGAACGACATCCCGTCGCTGCCCCGGCGTTCGCGGATGGTCTGTTCGAGCTTGCGTACCAGATAATCGGCCTGCTGCTCGGGGGACGGACCCGGTCCGGCCACGGGAAACTCCTTGGTTGCCGACGCGCATGATACCATGCCCGGCCGGGCATGAGGATCCGGCCTTCCGGTCAGGCACTGCCGGCCCGCCCTGGCGCGGGGAATTCGGCCGGCGGGTCAGCCCCGGCCGGGGAAGGGGGGGCGATGTTGGATTTTGGCGTTGGTCCGGAAGATCCGTTGCGGGCCAAGTTCGACAATCTGGCCACGCTGGTCGATTTCGCCGCCGGCCGCCGCGACGCGCCGGCCTTTCCGGTCCGGCTCTTCCTTGAGGCGGCCAATGTCTGCAACCTGAAATGCCTTATGTGCTGCGAGTTTTCGCCTGCAAATCCCGATCGGATCATCGCATTCAAGGCGATCGAGCGCGGCATGTTCGATTATCGCCGTCATGCCGAGGCGCTGGCGCCCCTGCTGCGGGCGGCGCTGGTGGTGCATTGTTTCGGTTTCGGCGAGCCGACCCTCAATCCCGATTTTCTTGCTTTGCTCGCCAATTGTGCCGAGCAGGGTTGCATGGTCGATTTCTTCACCAACGGTACCTGCCTGACTCCGGAATTCTGCGACGCGCTGGTGGCGCGGCGGGTGTGGCAGGTTACCGTCAGCCTGTCCGGGGTAACGCGCGAGACCTACGAGACGGTCTATCGCGGCGGGCGCTTCGCCGCGCTGATCGACGGGTTGCGCCGGCTCCACGCCGCCAAGGCGCGGGTAGGGGCGACCTTTCCCCGGGTGGTCGTCAACTCGCTGGCCTTCACCCATCATGTCGAAAGGTTCGACAGCTTCTGCGCCCTGATGGCCGGTTGCGGGGTCGATTCGATCCTTCTCCGTCCGGTCCAGATCTACGGCGCCGACGTGCCGACGCCGATTCCGCTGGTACACCGTCTGGCGGCGATCTATCGCCCGTGGGTTGACGATCCGATCCTCGAGCGGGCGCGGCGGATCACCGAAAGTTTCGGCATCCTGCTCGAGGACCATCTCTACCGCGCCGACGGGGTGGCGGACGAGGCGGCCTATCAGGCGCGGCTGGCCGAGCGGGAGGCCTATCTCGCCGGCTGCCCGCCGGAACAGGCGGGGGTTCGCCATCTCGGGGAGGTCGACGCCGCCCTGTCGCACATGCGCTATCATCCGACCGAGCGCCGTAAGGAGCAGGTCTGCGCCTCGGCGCTGCCGCCCGATCCGTTGCCGGCCCAGCTTCGCGGTGTTTTGGAATTGCGGCCGATGCCCTGGCCGGACCAGACCCAGCCGTTTTTCTGTCTGGAACCGTTCACCACCCTTTATGTCCGCCAAGACGGCAGGGTCAAGCCGTGCTGTTTCGGGGTCAACGCGGCCCCCAATCTCGGCAATCTCGCCCTTGCCGATGGCGCGGCGATCTGGAATGGCCCCGGCTTTCGGGCGATCCGCAGCGGAATCGGTCACGATGTCTATTCGCGCCAGATCTGCGGGACTTGCCTGGCCGGCGGGGTCGGCCCGAGGCGGTGGGATACCTTCCTGGCCGAGTATCTCGACTGGCTCGGTCGGCCCGAGATCGCCGACGCCCTGGCCGGGACGGTCGCCCGGCTGCGCGCTTTGTCCAATGGCGACCTGATTGACGGCCATTTCCGGAACCGGGCCGAGCCGTTTTTATTCGGTGACGAGGCCGAAGTTCTGGCTGGGCTCGGTCCGCGGGATTTCGAGGGCCATCTCGACCTGATCCGCGACAACACGCTGTTCGGCTGGTTGTGGAGCCCGAAGGCGCCGCAATTGCGCTACGAGGTCGAGGCGGTGGTGGGGACGCGAGTGATCGGGCGCGGCCGTCCCGAGCCCGAGACACGGGCCGATCTGGTCGCCGCCGGCAAGGGGGACGGCCGCTACGGCTTCGCCCTGGCGCTCGGGGCCCGGCCCGGAGACGGCGAGGAGATCCAGCTTCGCCTCGCCGCCCGGCCCGATCTGGTGGTGCTGCGCCGCGCCGGGGCAGGATTGATGTCCGCGCCCTGACCCGGTTGGCCGGCTAATCGTGCCGTTCGCCGGCGCGCAGGATGCGGATGTAATTGACCCGGTCGTAGACGATCGAATCCTCGGTGGCGCCACGGCGGAGATGGCCGCGGATCGACCCGACCGATTGGGCGCCGCGGGCCTCAAGGTCGGCGATCAGCCCGTCCTTCAGCACCTTCAGGTAGGAAATGCCGTGGCGGAGCAGGGCGGAGGTGGTCATCACCACGTCGGCGCCGGCGAACAGGTACTTGACCACCTCGGCGGCGGTCTGCACCCCGGAGCTGGCCCCGATCGAGCCCTGGATCCGGCCGGCGACCGCCCCGATCCACAGCAGCGGCAGGCGGATCTCGGCGCGGTTGCTGAGCTTGAGGTCGCGCAGCAGGCTGAGATCGTCGAGGTCGATGTCGGGCTGGTAGAAGCGGTTGAACAGCACCACCCCGTCGGCGCCGGCCTGATCGAGCCGCTGGATCATCCGCCCGACCGAACTGAAATAGGGGCTGAGCTTGACCGCGACCGGGATCGACACCGCCTGCTTGACCGCGACCAGGATGTCGAGGGTGCGCTGTTCGACCTCGGCGCCGTCGAGGCTGAGGTCGGTCGGCAGGTAATAGATGTTCAGTTCGAGGGCGTGCGCCCCGGCCTGCTCGATCTGCTTGGCATAGTCGATCCAGCCGGCGCGGGTGATGCCGTTGAGGCTGGCGATCACCGGGATGTCGATCGCGGCGCGGGCGCGGCGGATCAGGTCGAGATAGCCTTCGGGGCCGACATTGGTGGCGGCCCCGGCCGGGAAATAGGAGCTGGCCTCGGGATTGCTCTCGGCCACCAGCCGTTCCATCTCCTCGATGTCGTTCTCGATGTCCTCCTGGAAGATCGAGGGCAGCACCACCGCGCCGGCGCCGGCCTCCTCCATCCGGCGCAGGTTGCCGAGGTCGAGCGCCAGCGGCGAGGCCGAGGCCACCAGCGGACAGCCGAGCTCGAGGCCGAGATAGCGGGTAGACAGGTCCATTGCGGATCTCCTTGTTGCCTGGATGGCGTGCCGGGACTGTCCCGGTTCTCCCTGGACGAAAGGTTAGCCCGAATTCTTGCCCCTGTCACGGCGGCCGCCATCTCTCGGTGTGCGGCCGGTTCGGCGGTTTCGGCTATGCTGCGGATCACCGCCCCGGCCGCGACCGCGCGCGGCGGGCGGCCCCCCAACGCGCAGGAGGTGCCGGCGATGTCCGTTTCCCCGTTTCCCCACTGCCGGATCGGCGATCTCACCCTGACCGCGATCGGTGACGGCGACCTGGCCATCGGGCTCGACTTGCTGTCCGGCATCGCGCCGGACGAGGCCGCCCACCGGCAGGCGGCGGCTGGGCAGGTTCCGCCCGGCTCGATCCATCTCAACGCCTATCTGGTGCAAGGCGGCGGCCGCGCCCTGCTGATCGATGCCGGCGCCGGCACCGCGCGGCCGGGCTGCGGCGGTCTGGCCGGCGGTCTGGCGGGGCTCGGGCTGACCCCCGCCGACATCGATGCCGTGCTGCTGACCCATGCCCATCCCGACCATGTCGGCGGGCTGATCGACGCCGATGGCACCGCCGCCTTTCCCCGCGCCGAATTGCTGGTTCCCGCCGCCGAACTGGCGTTCTGGCGGGACGAGGCCCATCTCGCCCGCGCCGACGAGCGCCAGCGCGGCCAGTTCCGGCTGGCGCGGCAGGCCTTCGCCGCCTATCAGGCCCGGCTGCGCCCGATCGGGGCCGGCGCGCTGTTTGCCGGCCTCGAGGCGGTGCCGCTGCCCGGTCATACCGCCGGCCATGGCGGCTATCTGATCGAGGGCGGCGGGCAAAGCCTGCTGGTGTGGGGTGATCTGGTCCATTTCCCGGCGATCCAGATTCCCCGCCCGGCGGTGTCGATCCGCTTCGATCAGGATCCCGTCCTGGCCGTCGCCACCCGCGCCCGGCTGCTCGACCGGCTGGCCGCCGACCATACCCTGGTCGCCGGCATGCATCTCGGCGCGGCCGGGTTCGGCTGGATCGAACCCGGCCGCGACGGCCTGGCCCTGCGCTACCGTCCGCTGGAACCGGCGTGAGGGCGGCGGGCGGATGCTTTCTCGGGGCTGCCGCCCCGATCCCCGCCCGGGGCGATGCCCCGGACCCCCTTTTTTCTTTTGATCATCAATAACAAAGGGAGTCCGAGGCATCGCCTCGGGCGGGCCAGGGCGGCAGCCCGAGGCTCACCCCACGGGTGAGCCTCCCCGCTGGCCTGACCGGACACGACGGGCTAAGCTGCCGGCCGGCGATTCGAACGGGAGGGATCCGGCGCGATGCCATCACCCCATCTGTGGCTGGCGCTCAGCCCGCACGGCTACGGCCACGCGGCGATGACCGCGCCGGTGATCGCGGCGCTGCGCCGCCGCCTGCCCGGTCTGCGCCTGACGGTGCAGACCAGCCTGCCGGTCGAGTTCCTGCGCGGCCGCTATGGCGCCGCCGCCGCTTTGGTCGAGGGCATCCCCGATTTCGGCCTCAGGATGCATTCCTCGACCCGGGTCGATCGCGACGCCTCGGCCGAGTCCTATCTTGCCCTGGCGGCGCGCTGGGATGAGTTGGTCGCCGCCGAGGCGGACCGGCTGGCCGCCGCCGCGCCCGATCTGGTGCTGGCCAACGTGCCGCCGCTGACCCTGGCCGCCGCCGCCCGGGCCGGGATTCCGGCGGTGGCGCTGTCCTCGCTCAACTGGGCCGACATGGTGCGGATCTATCTTGGCGACCGGCCGGCGCTGGCGCCGGTGCTGGCCCGGCTGGTGGCGGCCTATGATTCGGCTGAACTGTTCCTGCGGGTGACCCCGGCGATGGCGATGCCGGCGCTGGCGCGGGTGCGCGACATCGGCCCGGTGATCCTGGGCGGGACCGCCCGGCCCGACGCCCTGGCCGCGGCACTCAGGCTGGCCTCGGGCGAGCGGGTTGGGCTGATCGCCTTTGGCGGCATCGATGCCGACCTTGACCTCGCCCGCTGGCCGGTGCTGCCCGGCTGGCGCTGGCTGACCACCCTGGCGGTGCCGCCGGGCCGGGCCGATCTGCTCGACTGGCGTGCCGCCGGGCTCTCCTTCTCCGACCTGCTGACCTCGGTGGCGGCGGTGGTGACCAAGCCGGGCTACGGCACCTTCACCGAGGCCGGGCTGGCCGGGGTGCCGGTGCTGTACCAGCCCCGCCCCGACTGGCCGGAATGCCCGGCGCTCGACGATTGGCTGGCGGCGCACACCCGGGCGCTGGCGGTCGATCTGACCGATCCCGCTCCGCTGGCGGACTGGCTCGACCTTCTGCTGGCCCAGCCGGCGCGGCCGCCGGCGGTGGCCAGCGGCAATGACGAGGCCGCCGCCTGGCTGGCGGCGCGGCTGGAGGCCGGGCCAGGGTGAGGCGCTCCGGCGCGGGGGGTCGCAATCGTTGGGCGGACTGCCTATATACCGCAATGCGGGGTGCCGACCGATCTCTCCTCTTCCGGGGCCCACCGCACCAGACTCGTGCGGGGCAGGGGTGGACCTGCCCCGCTTTTTTCGCGCAGAACGTGGGGAAGCCGGACGATGGACGCCTGCCTGCTCTATGTCACCACCGCCAGCCGCGACGATGCCCTGGCGCTGGCCCGCACCCTGGTCGAGGAGGGGCTGGCCGCCTGCGGCAACGTCATCGACGGGATGGTGTCGGTCTATCGCTGGCAGGGCGAACTGCGCGAGGATCCCGAGGCGGTGCTGATCCTCAAGACCCGCCCGGATCTGGCCGAAACCGCCATCGCCCGGCTGCGCGGCCTGCATGGCTATGACTGCCCCTGCATTCTGCAACTGCCGGTGGACGGCGGCAATTCCGATTTCCTCTCCTGGATCGCGACCGAGACCCTTGGCGGCCGGGACGGGCCGACCCGCTGACGGGGTGGCGGCGCGCGCCGGCAACAAGGCTGCGCGGCGGCGGCAAAGGGATTATCCTGCGAGGCCCGGCAGACAGGGGGGATGGCAGGGTGAATCCGCTTTATCGCCAATGCGGCGTCACGGTGTTCGAGGAAATGTCCCGGCTGGCGGCCGAGCATGGCGCGATCAATCTCGGCCAGGGTTTTCCGGTCGGGATGGAGCCGCCGGCGCTGATCGAGGCGGCGGTGGCGGCGACCCGGGCCGGGCCGCATCAATATCCGCCGATGCTGGGACTGCCGGCGCTGCGCGAGGCGGTGGCGGCCTCGGCCCGCCGCTTCTGGGGGCTTGAACTCGATCCCGGCCGCGAGGTGCTGATCACCTCGGGCGCCAGCGAGGCGCTGTGCGACTGCTTCCTCGCCCTGCTCGAACCGGGCGACGAGGTGATTCTGCTCGAGCCGGCCTACGACGTCTATCCGGTGGCGATCCGCGCCGCCGGCGGGGTGCCGGTGGGGGTGCGGCTCGATCCGCCAGACTGGCGGCTGCCGCGCCAGCGCCTGCGCGCGGCGATCGGCCCGCGCACCCGCGCCATCGTCATCAACGACCCGATGAACCCGACTGGCAAGCTGTTCGACGACGACGAGCGCGCCTTCCTGGCCGATCTGCTCGACCGTCACGACCTGATCGCGGTGTGTGACGAGGTCTACGAGCACCTGACCTTCGACGGACGGCGGCACCGGCCGCTGATGACCCTGCCGCAGGCGCGGCGGCGCTGCCTGCGCATCGGTTCGGCCGGCAAGACCTTCTCGGTTACCGGCTGGAAGGTCGGCTACGTTTCCGCCTGCGCCGAGCTGCTGGCCCCGGTCGCCCGCGCCCACCAGTTTGTCACCTTCACCGTGCCGCCGATGCTGCAACAGGCGGTGGCGGTCGGGCTCGGCTTCGACGCAGCCTATTTCACCGGGCTGGCCGCCACCCTTGAGGCCCGGCGCGACCTGCTGGCCGACGGGCTCGCCCGGCTGGGGATCCCGGTGCTGCCCTGCGGCGGCACCTATTTCCTCTGCGTTCCCGCCGCCGCCTTCGCGCCCGGGGCGGACGACCGCGCCCTGGCCCGCCGCCTGACCGTCGAGGCCGGGGTGGCGACCATTCCGCTCAGCGGCTTCCAGCTCGGCCCGGGGATGGAGCCCCATCTGCGCTTCTGTTTCGCCAAGGACCCGGCCGATCTCACCGCCGCGATCGACCGGATCGGCCGCTGGCTCGGACGGCGGGACGCGGGAGAGGGGGAACGCCATGGAGCGGGATAGCGACGAGGCGGAGGGGCCGCCCCCGTCGGGGGGGCGGCGCCTGATCGGGCTGGGGCTGGTGCTGCTGGTGGCGCTCGGGCTGGTGGTGGCGCTCAGCCCCGGCCTGCTCGACCGGCTGCGCCAGAGCGCCGCGCTGATCCATCCCGGCGTGATCACGCCGCATTTCACCCTGACCGCCGGCGACGGCCATCAGGTCGGCGAGGCCGATTTCCGGGGCCGCTACATGCTGATCCTGTTCGGCTACACCGCCTGTGCCGACATCTGCCCGACCGCGCTGGCGGTGGTGTCGGTGGCGCTCGACCTGCTGCCGCCGGCCCAGGCCGAGCGCATCGCCCCGATCTTCGTCACCCTTGACCCCGAGCGGGATTCGCCCGCCACCGCCGCCGCCTATGCCGCCGCCTTCGACCGCCGGGTGACCGGGCTCGGCGGCAGCCCGGCCCAGATCGAGGCCGCGCTGCGCGCCTTTCGCGTCTATCGCGCCAAGGTGCCGGGCAGCGCGCCCGACCTCTACACCTACGATCATTCCGCGCTGCTCTATCTGGTCGGTCCCGATGGCGGGTTTCTCGCCACCTTCGATCCCGGCCAGGGCGGGGCGGCGCTGGCCGACGGGCTGGCGCGGGTGGTGCGCTGACCCGGGTCCGTCACAGCAGGGAGAGAGACTCTTGCCGCCCATCGAACGTGTCTACATCTGCGGCCTTGGCGCCATCGGCGCGATCTATAGAGAGACTCTTGCCGCCCATCGAACGTGTCTACATCTGCGGCCTTGGCGCCATCGGCGCGATCTATGCCGCCCGGCTGGGCGAAACCCAGGGGATCGAGGTCCGGGTGGTGGCCGACCCGGCGCGAATCGCCCGCTATCGCCGTGACGGCGTCAGCGTCAACGGCCGGCCGCTGACGGTCGGCTATCTGCGTCCCGACGACGCGGCGCCGCCGGCCGACCTGATCCTGGTCGCGGTCAAGCGCCATCAGCTTGAGGCGGCGGTGGCGGCGATCCATCGTTTCATCGGCCCGGGGACCATCATCCTGTCGCTGCTCAACGGCATCGACAGCGAGGCGGTGATTGCCGACAGCCTCGGCCTGCCGCCGCTGCCGCTGGCGATGGTGGTGGCGATCGACGCGGTGCGCGAGGGCGGCGCGGTGCGTTACAGCCAGCCTGGGGTGCTGGTGTTCGGCGAGCCGGTCGCCACCGAGACGCCGTCGCCGCGCATCGCCGCTTTGGCCGCCTTGTTTGAGCGCGCCGGCATGCCGACCCGCGTTCCCGCCGACATGCGGCGCGAATTGTGGTGGAAATTCATGCTGAATGTCGGGGTCAACCAGCTTTCGGCGGTGCTGCGCGCCCCTTACGGCACCTTCCAGAGCGTCGCCGAGGCGCGCGATCTGGTCCGGCTGGCCTGCCGCGAGGTGGTGGCGGTGGCGGCGGCGGAGGGGATCGGCCTCGGCGAGAACGACATCGATTCGTTCTTCCCGGTGATCGACCGCCTCGACCCGCAGATGAAGACCTCGATGCTCCAGGACGTCGAGGCCGGGCGCAAGACCGAGGTCGAGATGCTGGGCGGCACCGTGGTCGCGCTCGGCCGCCGCCATGGCATTCCCACCCCGGTCAACCAGACCCTGTTCGACCTGATCCGGGTGATCGAACAGGGGTGATCCCCCGGCGGCTCAGGCCAGGCTGTCCGGGGTGATCGCCGCGATCGTCCCGGCCCCGGTCAGGGTCATCGCCACCCGCATTTCCTTGGCGATCAGGTCGAGCAGGGTTTCGACCCCGCGCTGGCCGCCGGCGGCCAGCGCGTAGGCATAGGCCCGGCCCAGCATCACCGCGTCGGCCCCGAGCGCCAGCATCCGCACCACGTCGAGGCCGGAGCGCACCCCGGAATCCACCAGGATCGCCACCTGCCCCTTGACCACCTCGGCGATCGTCGGCAGGGCGCGGGCGGCCGACAGCACCCCGTCGAGCTGGCGGCCGCCGTGATTGGATACCACGATGGCGTCGGCACCGAACCGCACCGCGTCGCGGGCGTCGGCCGGATCGAGGATCCCCTTCAGCACCACCGACCCCTTCCAGGTCTCGCGGATCCAGCCGAGATCCTTCCAGCCGATCGACGGATCGAAATTGTCCCCCAGCCAGCCGATATAATTGTTGAGCCCGATGGCCCGGCCGAGATAGGTCGAAATGTTGCCGAGGTCGTGCGGGCGGCCGCGCAGGCCGACATCGAACGCCCAGCCGGGGTGGGTGATCGTCTGGAGCAGGCGCCGCGCCGCCGCGCGCGGGCCGGACAGGCCGGAATGGGCATCGCGGTAACGGGCGCCCGGCACCGGCAGGTCGACCGTGAACACCAGGGTGCGAACCCCCGCCGCCCAGGCCCGGTCAAGCGCGTCGCGCATGAAGCCGCGATCCTTCAGCACGTAAAGCTGGAACCAGATCGGTTGCGCGCTGGCTTGCTGCACCTCGGCGATCGGGCAGACCGACATGGTGGAAAGGGTGAAGGGGATCCCCTTGGCCGCCGCCGCGCGGGCGGCCTGGACCTCGCCGCGCCGGGCATACATCCCGGTCAGCCCGACCGGGGCCAGCACCACCGGCAGCGCCAGCGTCTGATCGAGCAGGCGGGTGGACAGATCGACCTCGCCAATCCCTGCCAGCACCCGCTGGCGCAGGGCGATCCCGGCCAGATCCTCCTGATTGCGCCGCAGGGTCTGTTCGGCATAGGCGCCGCCGTCGATGTAGTGGAACAGGAACGGCGGCAGACGGCGCCGGGCCGCCTCGCGGAAATCCTGGGTCGAGGCAATGATCATCGCGGCCGGATCCTCCCTGTATTTTGGCAAAGGATCCATGCATTGGGGGCGTGAGTCAAATCCCGCCATCCGTCCGTGTCGTGGGCTCCGCCCACACCCGCCAAGGGCCTTGCGGCCCTTGGCGGGTGTGGGCGGAGCCCACGACAATATTATGCGACAATGGGTAAACAATCCCCCGAGACCTGCCGTACCAACCAATCCTGACGGCAACGCCAAACCTTCCCCCTTGGCTCTCCAAGGCGAAGGGGCGGGGGTCAGGGGGCGCGGGCGAGGGCGCGCAGGGCGGCGCGGTCGGGTTTGCCGATCGGGGTCAGCGGCAGATGGTCGGTCTTGACCATCGCCCGGGGCCGCAGCGGCGAGGGCAGGTGGGCGCGGCACCAGTCGAGGAAGGCGTCCGGGCTGACCTCGCCGACCACCACCGCCACCAGCAGGTCCCCCCAGGCCGGGTCGGGGCGGCCGGTCACCCCGATCGCCCGCACTCCGGGGCAGCGCCCGGCCAGGGCCTCGACCTCGGCGGGGAGGATGTTCTCGCCGCCGCTGACCAGGATGTCGTCGGCGCGGCCGAGCACCACCAGCCGGCCGGCCTCGTCCCAGCGGCCGAGATCGTTGGTCTCGAACCAGCCGTCGGCGGCGAGGCCGCGCCCGGGGGCGAGGTCGGGGGCGAGGTAGCCTGCCATCACGCTATCGCCGCGCAGGCGGATCCGGCCGGCGGGGGTGAAATCGATTTCGAGGCCCGGCAGCGGGGTACCGGCGAGGCCGGGGCGCCAGCCGGCGGCGAACGGCATCGTCGCGGTCTGCGAGGCGGTCTCGCTCATCCCGTAGCTGATCAGCAGCGGCCAGCCGGCGGCGGCGGCGCGTTCGGCCAAAGCGGGGGAGAGGGCGGCGCCGCCGATCAGGGCGCAGCGCAGCCGGGGCGCCGGGCGGCAGCCGGCCTCGACCAGCCGGGCCAGCATCGCCGGCACTAGCGAGACGTGGCTGGCCCGGCCGGCTTCGAGGTCGGCGGCGACGCTATCGAGGTCGAAGCGGGGATGCAGCCGCAGGGTGGCGCCGGACTCGAGGCAGCGGAACAGGGTGGACAGGCCGCCGATATGCACCATCGGCAGGCAGCCGAGCCAGACATCGCCGGGGCCGAGCGGGATCAGCCGGCGCGAGCCGCGCGCGGCGGCGGCGAGATTGGCCCCGGTCAGCATCGCCCCCTTGGGGGTGCCGGTGCTGCCGCTGGTGGCGATCACCAACTGCACCGCCTCGGGCGGCAGGGCGCGGGCGGCGGGCAGGGCGGTGACGGCGGGGGCGGGCAGGGTGGTCAGCACCGCTTCAGGCGGCAGGCCGGCGGCGGCGAGCAGCCCGGCCCGCCGCGCCAGCGGCAAGGCGGGATTGACCGGCAGCAGCGCCAGGCCGGCGCGGGGGGCGGCCAGCGTCAGCAGGGCCAGCGCCTCGGCCTGATCGGTCTCGGCCGCCAGCAGCCGGGCCGGCGGAAGCGTCGCCAGCGCGGCGGCCAGCGCCTCGACCCTGCCGTCGAGTGCCGCGAACGAGGTTACGGCCGCGTTGACCGGATCGAGCGCCGGGGCGTCCGGGGTCGCCGTCGCCCGGCGGCGCAGCCAGTCGGTCGGCGCGCTCATCGCGCCTTGGTGGCGATGTGCAGGCAGGCGATGCCGAAGCTGAGGTTGCGATAGCGCACGTCGGCGAAGCCGGCGTCACGGAACTGGGCGGCGAAGCTGTCCTGGTCGGGGAACTTGCGGATCGATTCGACCAGATAGGTGTAGGCCTCGGGCTCGCGCGCGATCAGGGCGCCGAGGCGGGGGATCACCTGGAACGAAAACAGGTCGTAGAACGGCCGCAGCAGGGGATGGGCGCGGGAGAATTCGAGGCAGAAGGCGGTGCCGCCCGGCTTCAGCACCCGGTGCATCTCGGCCAGGGCGCGGTCGAGCCGGGTGACGTTGCGGATGCCGAACGAGATGGTCAGGCTGTCGATGCAGCCATCGGCCAGCGGGATCGCCTCGGCCTCGCCGGCCAGCCAGCGCAGATGGTCGTTGCCGGGACGGGCGCGGCCGGCCTGCATCATCTCGACGCTGGGGTCGCAGACGATCACGGTGCGGTCGGGGCCGGACAAAGCGCGGCCGACATCGCCGGTGCCGCCGGCGAGGTCGAGCAGGGTCTGGCCCGGCCGCGCCCCCACCGCCCGCACCAGCAGGGCCTTCCACAGCCGGTGGATGCCGAACGACATCAAATCGTTCATCAGGTCGTAACGCGGCGCCACGGCGCGGAACACCCGGCGGATGCGGTCGCGCCGCTCGTCGTTCGAAACCTGGCGATAGCCGAAACTGCGGTCGAGCTCGCTCATCCGTCCTCCGTCGGGAAAATCGTTGCTGGCGGAAATCTGGTGTAGCACCCGGGTCGGGCCCCGGCAACGCCGGGACCCGTGCCGGCCTCAGCGCGGCAGCCAGACCGAGGCGGTGGCCTGGGCGGCGATGCCCTCGCGCCGGCCGGTGAAGCCGAGTTCCTCGGTGGTGGTGGCCTTGACCGAGATCCGGCCCTGGTCGATCCGGAGGATCTCGGCCAGCCGCGCCGCCATCGCCGGGCGGAACGGGCCGACCTTGGGCCGCTCGCAGATCAGGGTGACATCGACATTGACGATCCGGCCGCCGCGCGCCGCCACCAGGGTGGCGGCATGGGCCAGGAACAGGTCGGACGGCGCCCCCTTCCAGCGCTGGTCGGACGGCGGGAAATGGTGGCCGATGTCGCCGGCGGCGATCGCGCCGAGGATCGCGTCGGTCAGGGCATGCAGCCCGACATCGGCGTCGGAATGGCCGAGCAGGGCGGCGTCGTGCGGCACCTTGATCCCGCACAGCCAGGTGCCGTCGCCCTGGGTGAAGCGGTGGACGTCATAGCCGCTGCCGGTGCGGATCTCGCCCGGTCCCTCGAACAGGCGGCGGGCGCGGTCGAGGTCGGCGGCGGTGGTGATCTTGACGTTGTCCTCGGCCCCGGCCACCAGCGCCACCCGCATCCCGGCGCGTTCGGCGACGGCGGCATCGTCGGTCAGCTCCTGGCCGGCGGCGGCGCGGTGGGCGGCGAGGATCGGGCCATAGCGGAAGCCCTGCGGGGTCTGGGCGCGGAACAGGCCGTCGCGCGAGACGGTATCGACCACCAGCCCGTTTTCGCCGCGCTTCAGGGTGTCGGCCACCGGCACCACCGGCAGCACCGCCTCGTGCTCGGCCAGGGCGGCGATCACCCGGCCGATGGTGCCGGCATCGACGAACGGCCGCGCCGCGTCCTGGATCAGCACCCGCTCGGGAGCGAGATCCTCCAGGCTTTCCAGCCCGAAGCGCACGCTGTCCTGGCGGCTGGCGCCGCCATCGACCGGTTCGAGCAGCTTCAGGCCGGCGGCGGCGATGTCGTAGAGCTGGCGGTCGTCTGGGTGGATCACCGCCCGCACCGCGTTGACCTGGGGGGTGGTGGCGAAGGCGGCGAGGGTATGGCGCAGCACCATCCGCCCGGCCAGATCGTGATATTGCTTGGGCAGGTCGCCGCCGAACCTGCGCCCGCGTCCCGCCGCCACCACCAGCGCCACCGTACCGCCCATCTCGTTTCCTCCAGCTTCCGGAAAGGGCCGTCAGCCTAGAGGGCGTCGCCGGCCTTGCCAAGCGGATGGTTCCGCGCCGGGCGGTTATTGGGTTACCGCTCCAACCTGCTTGGTGAGGGGTCCTCCTCCGTTTTTAATCTCCCGAAAAAGTCGCGGATAAAGACGGGGGGCTTCCATGGCGATGGCAAGTCCGATGGCTGCGGCTGTAGTCGAAGGCGTTCCTTTGAGCGTTCCCACGAAATTAAAGCTTTTTTTGACAATTCTTGCGATGTCTTCGGGTGTGATGCAAGATGGGATCAGAGATTTTAATAATCCGGCTTGCTGATATGATTCTATGACAAGTTGTGAGCAGAAGAATTTGTTGGATTCGGTGGCTTTATCGCAAAGAGATGTATTTGCTAGCACATCTCCAATGTATAAATATTCGGCTTTTGCATCTGCTTTGCTCTTGGCATAGGTAACGATTTCATTTGCTTTATCTGGTGTCATTTCTGGGCTGCGATAGGCAGCGGCATAGGTGTCCTCAGCTAAAAAGACCTCGAATGACCGGAATGAAACGCCATCGCCAATTGATTCAATGATGTGGCCATTTCCATAGTAGAGGCTGGCGTGGCTGACATATGATATTGTTGCTGTTCTGATAATTTTAGATGTAAAAGAATTTGCTGCGGAAATTATGATATCTGCTGGTTGAAGCTGTTCTTTTCCTATTGTTTGTTCATTTTCTTCGGACCGAGACATGAGGCCCCCGCAATGCGCTAGTGAATGGACGTTTTCTCGTTAGACCCCTGACTTTCTGGTTGGTGCTCTCATCCTTTGCCGTTCACGAGAATATAATGATATTGGCACGATCAAAAGAGGTGTCCAGCGAGCTTTTCGGCGATTCGAGAAATGCGAAGGAAACGAAAGCCAGGGGATACCCGCCCGGGGCTCAATAGGGAGGCGAAGAGGGAGGACGCAGGCGGCACCTGGCCGTGCGGCCGGCGCGGGGGAGGGCTCCGCCCCCGGCAACACTCGCCCTCTTCGCAGGGCGCGAAAGGATGCTATAGTCTTCGTATGTTGCCGATCCTTCTCAACATCGTCGCTCTCGCCGCGCTGCTTCCGGCCGCGGTGGTGTCTTTCCGCGCTCATGCCGGCCGTGACGGCCGGTTCTGGGCCGCCACCCTGCTGGCCGTGCTGGCGCCCGCCTTGTGGGCCGGCTGGCTGATGGGGGAAACCTGGCTGACCAGCCTGTCCGCCGGCCTGTGGGTCAGCATCGCCGGCAGCGCCGCGATGTTCGCCCTCTTGTCGGTGACCACGCCGCAGGCGTGGCGGCTGGGGCCGCTGCTGATGCCGTTCCTGGCCGTGGTCGGGCTGCTGGCCTCGGGCATCGGCTGGGTCGAGGCGGCGCCGCCCCGGCTCGGCGCCACCGCGCCCTCCGCCTGGGTCGATCTGCACATCGTGCTGGCGGTGCTGACCTATTCGCTGCTGACCCTGGCGGCGGTGGCCTCGGCCTCGATCTTCCTGCAGGAGCGGGCGCTGAAGCGCAAGCGCCCGACCGCGCTGACCCGGCTGCTGCCCAGCGTCGCCGACGCCGAGCGGATGTCCGGCCGCCTGCTGCTCGACAGCGAGGTGGTGCTGGGGCTCGGGCTGATCACCGGGCTGGTGCTCAATTATGTCGAGACCGGCTCGCTGGTGACCTTCGAGAACAAGGCGCTGTTCTCGCTGCTGGCCTTCGTCCTGATCGGCCTGCTGCTGATTGGGCACCGCGTTTGCGGCGTGCGCGGCCGCCGCGCCGCGCGGGTGGTGCTGACCGCCTATCTGCTGCTGACGCTGGCCTATCCCGGCGTCAAGTTCGTCCAGCAGGTGCTGATGGTCGCCGCGCCGGGCTGACCCCCGCCCGGCCGCCCGCGCCCGGCCGGTGGTTTTTGCCGTTGCGCTGGGCGGGGGCTGCATAATAAATACGCACACATGATGTGTGCCGGTCGTCTCCCCCCCCTGACCATCGGAAATCTCCGCCTCGACAGCGCCGCGATTCTGGCGCCGATGGCGGGGGTGACCGATCTTCCCACCCGCCGGCTGGCGCGCAGCCTCGGCGCCGGTCTGGTTGTCTCGGAAATGATCGCCAGCCAGGCGATGATCCGGCAGAACCGCCAGACCCTGCGCATGGCCAGCCATGATGTCTGCGATCAGCCGACCTCGGTCCAGCTCGCCGGCTGCGAGCCCGAGGCGATGGCCGAGGCGGCGCGGCTCAACCAGGATCTCGGCGCCAGCCTGATCGACATCAACATGGGCTGTCCGGTCAAGAAGGTCGCCCTCAAGGGCGAGGCCGGCGCCGCCCTGATGAAGGACGAGGTGTTGGCCGGCCGGCTGATCGCGGCGGTGGTCAAGGCGGTCCAGATCCCGGTGACGGTCAAGATGCGGATGGGCTGGGACCAATCCAGCCTCAACGCCCCCCGGCTGGCCCGCATCGCCGAGGAGAATGGCGCGGCGATGGTCACCGTCCATGGCCGCACCCGCAGCCAGATGTATTCCGGCCATGCCGACTGGGCCTTCATCGGCGCGGTCAAGCGCGCGGTGTCGATCCCGGTGATCGGCAACGGCGACGTCGGCTCGATCGAGGACGCGCTGGCGCTGCTCGACGCCTCCGGCGCCGACGGGGTGATGATCGGCCGCGCCACCATGGGGCGGCCGTGGCTGCCCGGCCAGATCGGCCATTTCCTTGCCACCGGCGAACGTCTTCCCGAACCTGGACCTGAACAGTTGCACGCCATCGTCACCGCCCATTTCGAAGCCCTGGTCGCCCATTACGGCCCGGTGGGGGGCGTGCGCAACGCCCGCAAGCACCTCGCCTGGTATTCGCGCGGCCTGCCCGGCTCGGCCGAGTTCCGCGCCCGGGTCAACGCCCTCGACGAGGCCGATCAGGTTCGCCGGGCGCTGGACGCCTTCTATGGACCGCTGGCCGGAAAGGTCGCCGCCTGATGGCGCCGCCCACCATCGTCGCCCCGCGCCGGCGCGGCCCGCACGCCCAGGGCGCCACCTTCGATCCCGGCATGGTGCTGGGGGCGCTCGGTGCCGCCGTGCTGGCGGTCGATGGCGACGACCGCATCCGCTTCGCCAATGGCGGGGCCGAGCAATTGTTCGCCTGTGGCGCCGCCTGGCTGTGCGGCCATCCGCTGGCCGAGTTCCTGCCGCCGGATTCGCCGATCTTCGCCCTGATCGCCCAGGCGCGCGGCGCCGGCAATTCGGTGTCGGAATTCGGGGTGGTGCTCGACACCCCCCGCACCGGCCACCGCGTGGTCGGGGTTCAGGTTTCGCCGCTGCCCGAGCAGCTCGACGCGGTGGTGATCAGCCTGCACGAGCAATCGATCGCCCTCAAGATCGGTGCCCAGCTCACCAGCCGCAACGCCGCCCGCTCGGTGACGGCGATGGCCTCGATCCTGGCCCACGAGGTCAAGAACCCGCTGTCCGGCATCCGTGGCGCCGCCCAGTTGCTGGAGCAGAATGCCGGCGAGGAGGACCGGGTGCTGACCCGGCTGATCTGCGACGAGGCCGACCGCATCGTCGCCCTGGTCGACCGGATGGAGGCGTTTTCCGACAAGCCGACGGCGGTGCGCGCCCCGGTCAACCTGCACCGGGTGCTGGAACATGTCCGCCGCATCGCCGAGGCCGGCTTCGCCCGCCAGATCCGCTTCGTCGAGCATTACGACCCGTCGTTGCCCACCGCGCTGGGCGACCGCGACCAGCTGGTCCAGGTGTTCCTCAATCTGGTCAAGAACGCCGCCGAGGCGGTGCCGGCCGAGGGCGGCGAGATCGTGCTGTCCACCGGCTATCAGCACGGGGTCCGGCTGGCCCTGCCGGGTGGCAGCGAGACCAAGCAGCATCTGCCGCTGGTGGTCAGCATCCAGGACAACGGCCCCGGCATCCCCGAGGATCTCCGTCCCAACCTGTTCGACGCCTTCGTCACCACCAAGGCCTCCGGCTCCGGCCTCGGCCTCGCTTTGGTCGCCAAGATCATTGGTGACCATGGCGGGGTGATCGAGTATGACAGCCAGCCCCGCCGGACCGTCTTCAGGGTGATGCTGCCGATGGTCCTGGACGGCGAGAACAAGGAAACCGAATGACCATGGCGAGGAGCGCCACCATCCTGGTGGCCGACGACGACCGCGGCATCCGCACCGTGCTGTCGCAGGCGCTGGGGCGGGCCGGCTACGAGGTCCGCACCACCGGCAATGCCTCGACCCTGTGGCGCTGGGTGTCGGAAGGCGAGGGCGATCTGGTGATCACCGACGTGGTGATGCCGGACGAAAGCGGCCTCGACCTGCTGCCGCGCATCAAGAAGATCCGTCCCGACCTGCGCATCATCGTGATGAGCGCCCAGAACACCCTGCTGACGGCGGTCAAGGCCACCCAGCGCGGGGCGTTCGAGTACCTGCCCAAGCCGTTCGACCTCAAGGAACTGGTCTCGGTGGTCAGCCGCGCGCTGTCGGCGCCGCGCGCCACCCCGGCCGAGGCCGGCGGCGAGGAGGAGGAGGAGCCCCTGCCGCTGATCGGCCGCTCGGCGGCGATGCAGGAGATCTACCGCATCCTCGCCCGGCTGATGGGCACCGACCTGACCGTGATGATCACCGGCGAGTCCGGCACCGGCAAGGAACTGGTGGCGCGCGCCCTGCACGATTACGGCAAGCGGCGCAACGGCCCGTTCATCGCCATCAACATGGCGGCGATCCCGCGCGAGCTGATCGAAAGCGAGCTGTTCGGGCACGAGAAGGGCGCCTTCACCGGCGCCACCCAGCGCGCCGCCGGCCGGTTCGAGCAGGCCGAGGGCGGCACCCTGTTCCTCGACGAGATCGGCGACATGCCGCCCGAGGCCCAGACCCGGCTGCTGCGGGTGCTTCAGGAAGGGGAATACACCACCGTCGGCGGGCGGGTGCCGATCCGCGCCAATGTCCGCATCGTCGCCGCCACCCACCGCGACCTGACCCAGCTGATCCGCCAGGGGCTGTTCCGCGAGGATCTGTTCTACCGTCTCAACGTGGTGCCGATCCGCCTGCCGCCGCTGCGCGAGCGGTCGGAGGACATCCCCGAGCTGGTGCGGCATTTCCTGTCGCTGGCCGGGGCCGAGGGGCTGCCGACCAAGACCATTGATGCCCAGGCGATGGAGCGGATGAAGCGCCACCGCTGGCCCGGCAATGTCCGCGAGCTGGAAAATCTGGTGCGGCGGCTGGCGGCGCTCTATTCGCAGGAAGTGATCGGCATCGAGGTGATCGAGGCCGAGCTGGCCAGCGGCGTCCCCCCGGTCGATGTGATCGGCGGCGGGGTCGAGGGCGAGGGGCTGTCGGCGATGGTCGAACGTCACCTGCGCGATTATTTCGCCAATCACGGCGACGGGCTGCCGCCGGCCGGGGTCTATGACCGGGTGGTGCGCGAGGTCGAGAAGCCGCTGATCGTGATCGCATTGGAGGCGACCAGGGGGAACCAGATCAAGGCGGCGCAGTTGCTCGGGCTCAACCGCAATACTCTGCGCAAGAAGATCCGTGATCTGGAGTTGCAGGTTAACCGCCCGCTGAAATGAAAAAAAGCGTGGGCGCTGCCCACACCCGCCAAGGGCCGGGGGCCCTTGGAACCCATTGGTGGGGATCGTCAATGACCGAGGGCCGCCGTCTGTCCCGTCTGCTCGCCTTCGGGCTGACCCTGGCGACGATCCCCTCGGTGGTCGCCACCATCTGGGTGCTGGCCGATGCCGGCATCACCCCGCCCGATCCCCATGCGGTGCTGCTGCTGCTCGGGCTCGACGGCGGGCTGCTGCTCGGCCTCGCGGCGGTGGTCGGGTTCGGGGTGTGGGAGGTGATCCGCGCCCGGCGCGGCGGCTCGTCGGGTTCGCGGCTGCATCTGCGCTTCATCGTGCTGTTCGCGCTGGTGGCGGTGACGCCGTCGATGCTGATGACGGTGAGTTCGGCCGCCTTCTTCCGCTACGGGCTGGAAAGCTGGTTCTCCGAGCGGGTGCGCACCGCGTTGCAGGCCTCGTTGGAGGTCGCCCACGCCTATCTCGAGGAACACAAGCAGATCATCGGCGGCGACGCGCTGGCGATGGCCAACGACATCAGCCGCGAGGGGCCGATGCTGATGCGCTCGCCCCAGCATTTCGCCCAGTTCGTCGCCACCCAGGCGGCGGTGCGCGGCCTGACCGAGGCGGTGGTGTTCGACGGGCGCGGCACCATCCTCGCCCGCTCCGGCCTGATCTTCGCGGTCGAGGCCAACATCGACCAGATCCCGACCTGGGCGTTCGACAAGGCCCGCGCCGGCGATGTCGCGGTGCTGCCCTCCGCCGGCGGCGACGACCGGGTGCGGGCGCTGGTCCAGGTCCAGGGGCTGTTCGGCGACACCTTTCTCTATGTCGGCCGCTTCGTCGATCCCAAGGTGATCGGCCACATGGAGCAGACCTCGGCGGCGGTGGCCCAGTATGAAAGCCTGGAGGGGCGGCGCTCGGGGCTGGAGACCGCGTTCTCGCTGGTGTTCGGCATGGTGGCGCTGCTGCTGGTGCTGACCTCGGTGCGGGTCGGGCTGGGGATGGCGACCCGGCTGGCCACCCCGATCGTCCGGCTGATCGATGCCGCCGAGCGGGTGCGCTCGGGCGATCTCGGCGTCCAGGTGCGCGAGGAGGACGCCGCCGACGAGATCGGGCTGCTGAGCCGCGCCTTCAACCGGATGACCGACCAGCTCGCCAGCCAGCGGGCCGAACTGGTCGCCGCCAACCGGGCGCTGGACGAGCGCCGCCGCTTCACCGAAACCGTGCTGGCCGGGGTGTCGGCCGGGGTGGTCGGGCTCGATCGCGACGCGGGCATCCATCTGCCGAATCGCTCGGCCGCCGAACTGGTCGGCCTGCCGCTGGAGGCGCGGATCGGCGAGGATCTGCGCGCGGTGGTGCCGGAGATGGCCGAGGCGATCGACGAGGTGATGCGCCGGCCCGACCGGCTGGTCCAGCGCGAGGTGCGGCTGTCGCCGCCGGGCGAGCGTTCGCGCATCCTGCTGGTGCGGGTGGCGGCCGAGACGCTTGATGGCGAGACGGTCGGCTATGTCGTCACCTTCGACGACATCACCGAGCTGGTCTCGGCCCAGCGCAAGGCGGCCTGGGCCGACGTCGCCCGCCGCATCGCCCACGAGATCAAGAACCCGCTGACCCCGATCCAATTATCGGCCGAGCGGCTGAAGCGCAAATATCTCAAGGAGATCGGCAGCGATCCCGACACCTTCGTTCAACTGACCGACACCATCGTCCGTCAGGTCGGCGACATCGGCCGGATGGTCGATGAGTTCTCCGCCTTCGCCCGCATGCCGGCGCCCCGGTTGCAGGACGAGGACCTGACCAATCTGTGCCGGCAGGCGGCGTTCCTCCAGCGCACCGGCGCCCCCGAAATTGCCTTCGTCGCCGAACTGCCCGACCATCCGGTGCGGATCACCGCCGACGGGCGGCTGATCGGGCAGGCGCTGACCAACCTGCTGAAGAACGCGGTCGAGGCGATTCATGCCCGCGCGGATCAGTCCGTGCCGGGCCGGATCGTGATAAGGTTGCGCGATGAGGCCGGGCGGATCCGGGTCGAGGTCGAGGATAACGGGCGCGGCCTGCCGCGCGAGGATCGCGAGCGGCTGACCGAGCCCTACGTCACCACCCGCGCCAAGGGAACCGGATTAGGCCTTGCCATCGTCAAGAAGATCATGGAAGACCACCACGGTGATTTGTATCTTGAGGACGCGCCGGGCGGAGGGGCGCGGGTCGGGCTGGTGTTCGCGTCGGGCGAACCGCCGGCGTCTTCCCCCTCCGGCGACACGACGGTAGTTCATGGCGCATGACATCCTGATCGTCGACGACGAGGCCGATATCCGGGTCCTGATCGCCGGCATTCTTGAAGACGAAGGCTACAGCACCCGCGAGGCCGGGAATTCCGACCAGGCGCTGGAGCAGATCCGTGCCCGCCGCCCCAGTCTGGTGGTGCAGGACATCTGGCTGCAGGGCTCGCGGCTCGACGGCCTCGGCATCCTGGCCGAGATCCGCCGCGACCATCCCGAGGTGCCGGTGGTGATGATCTCCGGCCATGGCACGATCGAGACCGCGGTGCAGGCGATCAAGGAAGGGGCCTACGACTTCATCGAGAAGCCGTTCAAGGCCGACCGCCTGCTGCTGGTGGTCGAGCGCGCGATCGAGGCGACCCGGCTCAAGCGCGAGAACCGCGAGCTGCGCCTGCGCAGCGGCGCCCCCGGCGAACTGGTCGGCATCTCGCCCGCGTTGGTCCAGGTGCGCCAGACGGTCGAGCGGGTCGGCCCGACCAATTCGCGCGTGCTGATCACCGGTCCGGCCGGCTCGGGCAAGGAAGTGGCGGCGCGGGCGATCCATGCCCGCTCCCGCCGCGCCGAGGGGCCGTTCGTGGTGGTCAATTGCGCCGCGATGCATCCCGACCGGATGGAGATCGAGCTGTTCGGCACCGAGCACGGCGTCGATGGCCCCGGCAGCCCGCGCAAGATCGGCACCTTCGAGCAGGCCCATGGCGGCACCCTGCTGCTCGACGAGGTCGCCGACATGCCGATGGAGACCCAGGGCAAGATCGTCCGCGTCCTCCAGGACCAGACCTTCGAGCGGGTCGGCGGCGGCGCCCGGGTCGAGGTCGATGTCCGCGTCATCGCCACCAGCAACCGCGACCTGTCCGAGGCGATGGTTGAGGGCGAGTTCCGCGAGGATCTGTTCTACCGCCTGTCGGTGGTGCCGATCCGCATGCCGGCGCTGCGCGAGGGCAAGGAGGACATCCCGCTGCTGGCCCGCGCCTTCATGGAACGCGCCGCCCAGGTCGCCGGGGTGCCGCCCCGGCCGCTGGGCGAGGACGCGCTGGCCGCGCTCCAGGCCTATGACTGGCCGGGCAATGTCCGCCAGCTGCGCAACGTGATCGACTGGCTGCTGATCATGGCCCCGGGCGACGCGCGCGACCCGGTGCGGGCCGACATGCTGCCCGGCGAGATCAGCGCGATCACCCCCACCGTGCTGCGCTGGGAAAAATCGAGTGAGATCATGACTTTGCCCCTGCGCGAGGCGCGCGAACTGTTCGAACGGGAATATCTGTTGGCCCAGGTCACCCGCTTTGCCGGCAACATCTCGCGCACCGCCGCCTTCGTCGGCATGGAACGCTCGGCGCTGCACCGCAAGCTCAAGCTGCTCGGCATCAACACCGACGAGAAGGCGCGCTAGATGAAGGTCATCGTCTGCGGGGCGGGGCAGGTCGGTTTCCACATCGCCCATTACCTCGCCAGTGAAAGCAACGACGTCACCGTGATCGACCAGCGGCCCGAGCTGCTGCGCAAGATCGGCGACACCCTCGACGTCCAGGTGGTGCAGGGCTTCGCCTCCCATCCCGGGGTGCTGGAGCAGGCCGGGGCCGGCGACGCCAACATGCTGATCGCCGTCACCGCCGCCGACGAGGTCAACATGGTCGCCTGTCAGGTGGCCCATTCGCTGTTCGAGGTGCCGACCAAGATCGCCCGGATCAGGAGCCAGAGCTACCTCGACCCGATCTGGGCCAACCTGTTCACCCGCGACCACCTGCCGATCGACGTGATCATCAGCCCGGAGATCGAGGTCGCCCGCGCCATCACCCGCCGGCTGCGGGTGCCGGGCACCATCGACGTGATCCCGCTCGCCAATGACAAGGTGCGGCTGATCGGGGTGCGCTGCACCGCCCAGTGCCCGCTGATCCACACCCCGCTGCGGCAATTGACCGTGCTGTTCCCCGACCTCGCCATCGTCATCATCGGCATTGTCCGCGACGGCAAGGCGATCGTGCCCGGGCCCGAGGACCAGATGCAGCCGGGCGACGAGGTCTATTTCGTGGTCGATACCGCCCATGTCGAGCGGGCGATGGCGGCGTTCGGCCGCGAGGACACCGAGGCCCGCCGGATTCTGGTGCTGGGCGGCGGCAATATCGGCCTGTTCCTGGCCCAGCGGCTGGAGGCGGCCCACCCCAACAGCACGATCAAGGTGATCGAGCAGGACCGAACCCGGGCCGAGCTGGTGGCGCGCAGCCTCAACCGCTCGGTGGTGATCAACGGCGACGTGCTCGACGGCGACATCCTGCGCGAGGCCTCGGTCGCCGCCGCCGAGGCGGTGATCGCCGTCACCAACGACGACGAGACCAACATCCTCGCCAGCCTGCTGGCCAAGCGTTATGGCTGCCGCCGCACCATGACCCTGGTCAACAAGACCGCCTACGGCACCCTGGTGGCGCCGCTCGGGATCGACGTGGTGATCTCGCCCCGCGCCATCACCGTTTCCAACATCCTCCAGCATGTCCGGCGCGGCCGCATCCGCGCGGTCCATTCGCTGCATGAGGGGTTCGGCGAACTGATCGAGGCCGAGGCGCTGGAAACCTCGACCCTGGTCGGCAAGCCGCTGCGCGATGTCCGCCTGCCGACCGGGGTGCTGCTCGGCGCGATCGTGCGCGGCGCCCAGGTGATCTCGCCGCGCGGGGCCACCGTGGTCCAGGCCGGCGACCGGGTGATCCTGTTCGCCGCCGCCGACGCGGTCAAGAAGGTCGAAAAGATGTTCGCGGTGCGGCTGGAGTTCTTTTGATCCGGGCGCTTCGCGCGCGGGCTGCCGCCCGCACCTGCTTGGGGCGATGCCCCAAACCCCCTTTTTTTGAAAATAAAGGGGGTCCGGGGCATCGCCCCGGTTGGGTTTGGGCGAAAGCCCAATAATGTTGGGGCCAAATGAGAAAAACCGTCTGATGCTCTCTTCGTTGCCGCGCCCGCGCGCGATTCTGTTCGATTGGGACAACACCCTGGTCGATTCCTGGCTCTGTATCCAGCACACCTACAACGCCACCTTCCGCCATTTCGGCATGCCGGAATGGGACATGGCCCAGACCAAGGGCCAGGTCGCCGCCTCGATGCGGGATTCCTTCCCGGCGATGTTCGGCGAACGCTGGCAGGAGGCGGCCCGGGTGTTCAGCGCCGCCTTTGCCGCAATCCATCTCGATCATCTCGCCCCGCTGCCGGGCGCGGCGCGGCTGGTGGCCGGGCTGGCCGGGGCCGGGGTGACGCTGGCGGTGGTCAGCAACAAGCGCGGCCATTTCCTGCGGGCCGAGGCCGAGGCACTGGGCTGGACCGCTCATTTCGCCCGGCTGGTCGGGGCCGAGGACGCCCCGGCCGACAAGCCCGATCCGGCGGCGGTGGCGCTGGCGCTCGACGGCACCGGCCTCGCCCCTTCCCCCGAGGTGTGGTTCGTCGGCGACGCCACCGTCGATATCGAATGCGCGGTGCGCGCCGGCTGTACCCCGGTGCTGCTGCGCCCCGAGCCGCCGCGCCCGGGTGAATTCGTCGCCCCCCCGGCCCGGGTCGTGCCCGACTGTGCCGGGCTGGCGGCGCTGCTGGCGGAAGTAGCGATTCCCATCGCCCCGGAATGGTGCTAACCAACGGGATAGACCGGGGAGCCACCCCGGCGTCGCCCCCGCAATCGAAACGGGCCAAAAGAACGGATCCTACACATGTCCGCTGAGAAGAATCAAAACGTTCAAGATGTTTTTTTGAATCATATTCGCAAGAACAAGGTGCCGGTGACGGTTTTTCTGATCAACGGGGTCAAGCTGCAAGGAATCGTCACCTGGTTTGACAATTTCTCGGTGCTGCTGCGCCGCGACGGACATACCCAGCTGGTCTACAAGCACGCGATTTCGACGGTGATGCCGTCCACGCCGATCGTTCTGTTCGATCCGGCCGCCAAGGAAGGTGGTGAAGAGTAGGTGAGCGGGTCCGCATCCGACCGGCCCCCGGCGGGGCCGTCCTCCCCCGGCCGTCAGGCCGCCCTGGTGATCCATCCGGCCCGGCGCGGCGCCGGCGCGGGCGAGGCCGAAGCCCGCCGTCCCGAGGCCCGGCTGGCCGAGGCGGTCGGGCTGGCCGGGGCGATCGACCTCGACGTGGTCGCGGCCGAGGTGGTGGCGGTCAGCCGGCCGCGCCCGGCCACCCTGATCGGCAGCGGCGCGGTCGAGCGGCTGGCCGAGACGGTCGAGGCGGCCGGCATCGCCCTGGTGGTGGTCGATGCCGCCTTGTCGCCGGTGCAGCAGCGCAACCTCGAAAAGGCCTGGGGCTGCAAGGTGATCGACCGCACCGGCCTGATCCTGGAAATCTTCGGCGCCCGCGCCCGCACCCGCGAGGGCACGCTTCAGGTCGAGCTGGCGGCGCTCAGTTACCAGCGGTCGCGGCTGGTGCGGTCGTGGACCCACCTGGAACGCCAGCGCGGCGGCTTCGGCTTCCTGGGTGGCCCGGGCGAGACCCAGATCGAGGCCGACCGCCGGCTGATCGGCGAGCGGATCGTCAAGCTCCAGCGTGAACTGGACGAGGTCAAGCGCACCCGCGACCTGCACCGCAAGGCGCGCCGCCGGGTGCCCTATCCGATCATCGCCCTGGTCGGCTACACCAACGCCGGCAAATCGACCCTGTTCAACACCCTGACCCGGGCCGAGGTGATGGCGCGCGACATGCTGTTCGCCACCCTCGACCCGACCATGCGCACCCTGACCCTGCCATCGGGGCGGCCGGCGATCCTGTCCGACACGGTGGGGTTCATCTCCGACCTGCCGCATGAGTTGGTCGCCGCTTTCCGCGCCACCCTCGAAGAGGTGCTGGAGGCCGACGTGGTGGTCCATGTCCGCGACATCTCCCACCCCGACAGCGCCGCCCAGGCCACCGACGTCGAGACGGTGCTGCGCGAACTCGGCGTCGGCGAACTGGTCGATGACGGGTTGCTGGAGGCGCTCAACAAGATCGACCGGCTCGACCCGGCCGGGCGCGAGGAACTGCTCAACCAGTCGCGCCGCCATCCCAACCAGATCCCGCTGTCGGCGGTCAGTGGCGAGGGCCTGCCGGCGCTGCTGGCCGAGATCGACCAAAGGCTGGGGCAGGGGCGGGCGGTGCTCGACGTCGCCCTGGCGCTCAGCGACGGGGCGACCATCGCCTGGCTCTACCGCCATGGCGAGGTGGTGGCCCGTCGCGACGACGAGACCCAGGCCTATCTGCGGGTCAAGCTCGACCCGGCCGACCTGCACCGCTTCCAGCGCCGTCAGGCCGCCGGGCGCGCCGCGCCGCCCTCATGACCGGATGGCCGGACCCGCAGGCGGTTGCCGCCCTGCTGCGCGAAGTGGCGGCGGCCGAGATCCTGCCCCGCTTCGGCTGTCTTGCCCCCGGCGAGGTGCATGAAAAGGCCCCGGGCCAATTGGTCACCGCCGCCGATATCGCCGCCGAACGCGCCCTTGCCGCCGGCCTCGCCCGGCTGGCGCCCGGGGTGCCCTGTGTCGGCGAGGAGGGGGTGGCGGCCGATCCCGCCCGGCTCGCCCTGCTGGAACGCCCCGGTGCGGTATGGGTGATCGACCCGGTCGATGGCACCGCCAATTTCGCCAAGGGCTCGTCCCGCTTCGCGGTGATCCTGGCCCTGGTGATCGACGGCGTCACCCGCTGCGGCTGGATTTACGACCCGGTGGCGGGGCGGATGGTGATCGCCGAACGCGGCCAGGGCGCATGGGAGGGCGACCGCCGCCTCGCCGTGCTGCCGGGCGGGCCGCTCGACCGCCTCAGCGGCTCGATCCGGCGCGGCTCGCGCCTGCAAGGCCGGGTCGCCCACGTCCTGCGCCAGGGCAGCGCCGCCCACGATTACCTCGATCTGGTCGGCGGCAAGCTGCATTTCGCCCATTTCCGCCGGCTGATGCCGTGGGACCACGCCGCCGGGGTGCTGATCCATGCCGAGGCCGGCGGCCATGGCCGGATGCTCGACGGCAGCCCCTACCAGCCGCGCGCCAGCGAGGGCACCCTGCTGCTGGCGCCCGATCCCCAGGTGTGGGACCTGCTCCGCGCCGGGCTGGCGTAATAAACCCCTCCCGTGGGCTCCGCCCACCCCCGCCAAGGGCCGCAAGGCCCTTGGATCCCCTTGGTGGTCGGGCGCGGACCGGCCTTTCCGCTTGGGCGCGAGCGTTTGCCGCGCGAAGGGCAAGGGAAAGGGTTCCAAGGGCCTTGCGGCCCTTGGCGGGTGCGGGCAGAGCCCGCGAACAGTTGATACCTCAAGGTTGAAGCTTGAAGCGCGGAAAGGCCAGCAACGCGCCGATCGCCAGCAGGGCGGCGAAGGACAGCCACGCCCCCGGGATCGCCGGATTGCCGCTGACATGGATCAGGTAGGTGCAGATCGCCGGGGTGAAGCCACCGAACAGGGTCTGCGACAGGCTGTAGGCCAGCGAGAAGCCGGCGGTGCGGACCTCGAACGGCATGATCTCGGTGACATGGACGATCATCGCCCCATTATAGAGGGCATAGAGCACCGCCAGTGTTTCCTCAACCTCCAGCATCCGGGTCAGCGACGGCGCCGCCGCCAGCCAGGACAGCAGCGGATAGGCGGCCAGCAGGATCAACCCGGCGGCGGCCAGCATCACCGGGCGGCGGCCGACCCGGTCGGACAGGGCGCCGCCGAGCGGGACGCACACCACGTTGGTGATCCCGACGCACAGGGTCACCAGCAGGGCGTCGCGGCTCGACAGATGCAGCACCGCGCTGCCGAAGGTCGGGGTGTAGGCGGTCAGCAGATAGAACGCCGCGTTGCTGATCGTCACCATCAGCATGCCGAGCAGGATGATCCGCCAGTGGGTCGCCACCCCGCGCAGGATGTCGCGCACGGTGGGGTGGTGGCGGCGGGCGGCGAAGGCCTCGGTCTCGGTCAGGCCGCGCCGCAGCAGCAGCAGGGCCGGGATGATCAGGCAGCCGATCAGCATCGGAATCCGCCAGCCCCAGGCCTCGACCTCGGCCAGCGGCAGGGCCGAATGCAGCGCCACCCCGATCGCCGCCGCCGCCACCACCGCCAGATTGAGGCTGGCCGACTGCCACGCCACGTAGAGGCCGCGCTGGCCGGGCGGCGCGATCTCGGACAGGTAGACCGAGACTCCGCCCAGCTCGACCCCGGCCGAGAAGCCCTGCAACAGCCGGCCCAGCACCACCAGCAGCGGGGCGAACAGGCCGAGGGTGGCATAGCCGGGCAAGGCGGAGATCAGCACCATCCCGAGCGCCATCAGCGCCAGCGTCAGCAGCAGTCCGGCGCGGCGGCCGTGATGGTCGATATAGGCCCCCAGCACGATCGCCCCCAGCGGCCGCATCAGGAACCCGGCGCCGAAGGTCATCAGCGTCAGCATCAACGAGGCGAACTCGCTGTCGGCGGGGAAGAAGGCCCGGCCGATCGCCCCGGCGTAATAGCCGAACACCATGAAATCGTACATTTCGAGGAAATTGCCGCTGGCGACCTGGACCACCCGCCAGATCTTCGCCCGCAGCCCCGTCGCCGCCGTCATGCCGTCCGCTCCCCCTCCTGTGGCGTGGCCGGGCGCATCTTCGGAGCGGGCGGCGGACATGGCAAGGGGCGGTGTTGCCGTGGCGGTTGGGCGAAAACGGTTGCGGCGGAACCGTCACCGGTCCCGCCGCTTTTCCTGGTTCCACCGTTTAGGGGGCATCCTCCTGACTCCGGAGCCGCGTCAAGAGGCTGGTCGTCGTCTTGAAGGTCGTTCCCGTTGCCCGGGCTTGTAGGGGGAGAGTACGCAATTTTGTTGTGCCTGTCACCCTGATTTTTGTGGGCTTGTTGCGGCGGGGCGGTCGGAAAGGCAACGGACGCAAAGGAAGGCCGCTTCGGTCTTGCGCGGGGAGCGGGGCGGGCGCACTCTGGCCGGCGGCAGGAACAGGAGACCCCCCCCATGGCCCGCCATTTCCCGTTGCCGTTGTTTCGCGCCGCCCTGCTGGCGGCGGCGATCCTCGCCCCGCCGGCCTGGGCCGAGGGGCCGGGGGCGCTTCAGACCGTGACGATCAGCCGCCAGGATTGCGCCCGGCTGGTTCGCCATGTCCCCGACGCCGACGTTGCCTATCAGCCGGGAGTCGATGTGCGCGGGCGCAAGGTGGCCCCGGCCGACCTCGACCCCGCCGCCGCCGATTTCGCCCGCCGGGTGGTGCCGGAAACGCTGGAAATCCCGCTCCGGATCAACCCGATCAATTACCGCAAGAACATGGCCGGTACCGACGTCACCCGCGGTCTCGGCAAGGCGTTCGAGCGCAGCGACACCACCATCGGCGTGGTCAAATATGATTTCCGTACCAACAGCTTCACCTACAACGACCAGCCGATGATCGGCGACGACCAGCGCGCCCTGGCCGAGGCCTGCGCCCAACGCGGCGCGCGCTGACCGGGGCCCCGCCGGCGGGGCATGTCTGCCCCCGGCATTGGGGCGGCGGCGGAGCCGTGACAGTCCGGGCAATCCGGGCTACAGTCCCGGCTTTCCCGCCTTTCCCGAATACCAGAGGACCGTCATGCGTCGTTCCAGCTATTTCCTGCCGACCCTCAAGGAGACGCCGTCCGAGGCCCAGATCGCCTCGCACCGGCTGATGCTGCGGGCCGGGATGATCCGTCAGTCGGCCGCCGGCATCTATACCTGGCTGCCGCTCGGGCTCCGGGTGCTGCGCAACATCGAGCGGATCGTGCGCGAGGAGCAGGACGCCGCCGGCGCCCAGGAACTGCTGATGCCGACCATCCAGTCGGCCGACATCTGGCGGGAAAGCGGCCGCTATGACGCCTATGGCAAGGAGATGCTGCGCATCCGCGACCGCCACGACCGCGAGATGCTCTACGGCCCGACCAACGAGGAACTGATCACCCAGGTCTTCCGCGACAACGTCAAGAGCTACCGCGACCTGCCCAAGACCCTCTACCACATCCAGTGGAAGTTCCGCGACGAGGTGCGGCCGCGCTTCGGCGTGATGCGCGGGCGCGAGTTCCTGATGAAGGATTCCTATTCGTTCGATCTGGATTTCGAAGGCGCCAAGCGGTCTTACGAGGCGATGTTCACCGCCTATCTCAAGACCTTCAAGCGGATGGGCCTGACCGCGATTCCGATGCGGGCGGATTCCGGGGCGATCGGCGGCAACCTCACCCACGAATTCCACATCCTCGCCGAAACCGGTGAAAGCGGCGTGTTCTACGACGTCGCCTACGAGGAACTGGCGGCGAAGGGCGAGATCGATCTCGCCGCGCTCGACCGGCTCTATGCCGTCACCGACGAGAAGCACGACCCCAACGCCCCCGGCGTGCCGCCGGCCGAGCGCCTGCGCGAGGCGCGCGGCATCGAGGTCGGCCACATCTTCTATTTCGGCACCAAATATTCCAAGCCGATGAACGCGGTGGTCCAGGGGCCGAACGGCGATGCCATTCCGGTCGAGATGGGCTCCTACGGCATCGGCGTGTCGCGGCTGGTCGGCGCGATCATCGAGGCCTATCACGACGAGCGCGGCATCATCTGGCCGGACAGCGTCGCGCCGTTCAAGGTCGGGCTGATCAACCTCAAGAGCGGCGACGCCGCCTGCGACGCGGTGTGCGAGGATCTCTACGCCAAGCTGACGGCCGGCGGGCGGGAGTGTCTTTATGACGACCGCGACGAGCGGGCCGGGGTCAAGTTCGCCGACATGGACCTGATCGGTCTGCCCTGGCAGCTGGTGGTCGGGCCGAAGGGCGTCGCCGCCGGGCTGGTCGAGCTGAAGAACCGCGCCAGCGGCGAAAAGGTCGAGCTGTCGGCCGAATCCGCGCTGGCCCGGCTGTTCGGCTGACGCCGATCTGGTGGGCTCCGCCCACGCCCGCCAGGGGCCGCAAGGCCCCTGGACCCCGGCGATTCGCCGGCAACGCAATGGGATGACGGCATGATCTTCGGTTCCTTCGAACGGATGGTGGCCTTCCGCTATCTGCGGGCGCGGCGGCGGGAAGGGTTCATTTCGGTGATCGCCGGCTTTTCGCTGGCCGGCATCGGTCTCGGCGTCGCCACCCTGATCGTGGTGATGGCGGTGATGAACGGGTTCCGCCACGAATTGCTGTCGCGGATCCTCGGCATCAACGGGCATGTCGGGGTCTATGCCGCCGACGGGGCGCTGACCGGCTATGAATCGCTGGCCCAGCGCATCCGCAACCTGACCGGGGTGACGATGGCGATCCCCACCGTCGAGGGGCAGGTGTTCGCCACCTCGCCCGCCGGCGGCACCGGGGCGATGGTGCGCGGCGTCGCCCCCGAGGACCTGCTGGCCCGGCCGATCTTCAGCGCCCACTGGCGCGGCGATCCCGCCGCCTTCAGCGGCGACGACGCGGTGGTGCTGGGCTCGCGGCTGGCGGAAAAGCTGGGGGTGACGATCGGCGACACCGTCTCGATCATCTCGCCCAAGGGCAACGCCACCGCCTTCGGCACCGTGCCGCGGATGCGCGGCTACCGGGTGGTCGGCACCTTCAATGTCGGCATGTTCGAATATGATTCGGCCTTCATCTTCATGCCGCTGGCCGCCGCCCAGACCTATTTCCGCCTGCCCGGCGCGGTGTCGCAGATCGAGGTGTTCCTCGACGATCCCGACCGGGTGCCGGCCCTGCGCGGCGACCTGTTCCAGATCACCGGCGGTCAGGCCCGGATCTATGACTGGCAGCAATCGAACGCCAATTTCTTCAACGCGGTCCAGGTCGAACGCAATGTGATGTTCCTGATCCTGACCCTGATCATCCTGGTGGCGGCGTTCAACATCATCTCCAGCCTGATCATGCTGGTGAAGGACAAGGGGCGCGACATCGCCATCCTGCGCACGATGGGGGCGACGCGGGGGATGATCATGCGGATCTTCTTCCTGTCCGGCGCCTCGGTCGGGGTGGCCGGCACCCTGTTCGGCACCCTGCTCGGGGTGTGGTTCGCCACCCATATCGAGCAGATCCGCCAGTTCATCCAGTCGATCATCGGCCGCGACCTGTTCGCCGCCGAGATCTATTTCCTGACCCAATTGCCGGCCCGGGTCGAACCCGGCGAGGTGGCGACGGTGGTGGCGATGGCGCTTGGCCTGTCGTTCGCCGCCACCATCTACCCGTCCTGGCGGGCGGCGCGGCTCGATCCGGTGGAGGCGTTGCGCTATGAGTGAGGCCATCAGCGAGGGGCTGCGCCTGTCCGGCATCCGCCGCCGCTTCGCCCAGGGCAAGGAAACCCTGGCGGTGCTGAACGGGGTCGATCTGACCCTGCGGTCCGGCGAGATCGTTGCCCTGGTCGGCCCCTCGGGCGCCGGCAAATCGACCCTGCTGCACATCGCCGGTCTGCTCGAACGTCCGGATGAAGGCGAGATCCACCTCGCCGGCACCGCCGCCGGCGACCTGTCCGAGGGCGAGCGCACCCGGCTGCGCCGGCTCCATCTCGGCTTCGTCTACCAGTACCACCACCTGTTGCCGGAATTCTCGGCGGTCGAGAACGTGATCCTGCCGCAGATGATCGCCGGGGCCAGCCGCCGCTCGGCCCGCGCCCGTGCTCTCGGCCTGCTCGACCGGGTCGGCCTCGCCGCCCGCGCCGAACACCGCCCCGGCCAGCTCTCCGGCGGCGAACAGCAGCGGGTGGCGATCTGCCGCGCCCTCGCCAACGCCCCCAAGGTGCTGCTGGCCGACGAACCGACCGGCAACCTCGATCCCCATACCGCCGAAACGGTGTTCGCCGAACTGCTCGGCGTGGTGCGCGGCAGCGGCGTCGCCGCCCTGATCGCCACCCATAACCCCGAACTGGCCCGCCGGATGGACCGCGCCGTCACCCTGCGCGAAGGCGTGCTGGTAGAGGTCTGATCTTCAAGCATTGTTCGTGTGAGTGAGCGCGGGCCTCCGGCCCGCGCTTTTTCATGGGCGCTGCCCATGCCCGCCAAGGGCCACAGGCCCTTGGATCCCCTCGATCTCAACAAGAGTTCGAAACATCACCAAGGCATCGACATAGCCGAGTCCAGGATGGTGAAATACCTGAGGCAAGCGGCCGACAATCTCGAAACCGAAAGATTGCCATAACGCCACGGCCCGGAGGTTGGTGCTGACGACGAAATTGAACTGCATCCCGCGGAACCCGCACTTTCTCGCGTGATGCAGCGAATGCGCACACATCGCGCGAGCCACACCGCGACCGGTGGCGGCGGGCGCAGTCATGTAGCCGCAATTGCAGATGTGTTTTCCGCCCCCCGCCTGATTGGGACGCAGATAATAGGTGCCGACGATTTCGCCGCCCTGTTCGGCGACGAAGGTTTCCCGATCAGCGCCCAGCCAATAGGCCAGGGCGTCCCGCTCGCTCATGTCCCGATCGAGGGCGTAGGTTTCGCCGGCCTGGATGGTCGGGCTCAGGATCCGCCAGATCGACTTCATATCCCCGATGTCGGCAGACCGTATAAGCATGGCGGCCCTCGTGCTTGAAAACCAATGGGTTCCAAGGGCCTTGCGGCCCTTGGCGGGTGCGGGCGGAGCCCGCGTCAGTCCAGATCCCCGTCGCGTATCGAGCCGGCGAGGCGGTGGATGTGGTGGCGGGTGATCGCCTCGGCGGCGTCGGAATCGTGGCGGGCGACCGCCGCGACCATTTCGACATGTTCGTCGGTACGTTCGTCGAAATCGCCGCCCTTGCGGTTGCGGCGCAGGCACATCGCGGTGCTGCGGGTCCACAATCCCGCCACCAGCTCGGTCAGGGTGGCGTTGCCGCCCAGTTCGGTCAGGCGGGTATGGAATCGATTGGCCTCAAGGGTATAGGCCTCGATCTCGCCCTGCTGGATCAGGTCGCGCTGGTGGGCGATCGAGCGTTCCAGTTCGGCGATCTCGTCCGGGGTGGCGCGCTGGGCGGCGAGGCGGGCGGCGAGGCCCTCCAGCGCGGCGCGGACGGTGAAGATCTCGCGCAGCCGCTTGATGTCGAAGCCGATGAAGAACACCCCCTGGCGCGGCCGCACCTCGACCATCCCCTCAGCCTCCAGCCGGGCGATCGCCGACCACACCGGCGAGCGGCTGACCCCCAGGCCGCGCGACAATTCCTCGACGCTGATCTTGTCGCCGGGCAGGAAGCGCCGCCCGCTCAGCAGATCCTCGCGAATCGCGTCATAAGCCTGGTCGGCCAGCTTGGTACGGTTGAGAGTCACGGTCGGCCTCGCGGACAAAAGCGGGGGAGGGAAAACGGCCCCGATCCTGCCTGAGCTTGCGGTCGGGCGCCAAGCTGTTTAGTGTAACACGTAACATGAAACACGACAGGAGGCGGCGATGGCCGCGATGAGGGTGTGGAGAGGATTGGCCGCCGGTCCGGTCATCGCCTGGATGGCGGTGGTTCTCGGCGCGGCGGTGCTGGCGCTGCGGCCGCTGCCGGGCGGGGAAAGCACCGCCCTGGCCCTGACCATCGCCTGCCTTGGCCTGTGGGCCACCGGGGCGATCCCCGAGGTGGTCACCGCGGTGATCTTCTTCACCGCCGCGATGCTGCTGAAGGCGGCCCCGCCCGGAGTGGTGTTCGTCGGCTTCGAATCCGCCGCGCTGTGGCTGATCTTCGGCGGGCTGGTGATGGGGGTGGCGGTCAAGGAGACCGGGCTCGGCGACCGCATCGCCCGCCGGCTGTGCTCGCTGTTCGGCGGCAGTTACGGCGCCCTGATCGGCGGCGTCGCCCTGGTCGGCACCGCGCTCGGCTTCCTGCTGCCCTCGTCGATGGGGCGGGCGGTGCTGCTGATGCCGATCGCGGTCGGGCTGGCGGCGCGGGCCGGGTTTCGCCCCGGCTCCAACGGCCATCTCGGGGTGGTGCTGGCCGCCGCCTTCGGCTGCCACGTCTCGACTTTCGCCATCCTGCCCGCCAACGTCCCCAATCTGGTGATGATCGGCGCCGCCGAGACGCTGCACTATCCCACGCCGACCTATGGCGAGTATCTGCTGCTGCATTTCCCGGTGCTGGGGGTGATCAAGACCCTGGTGCTGGTCGCGCTGATCGTGCGGATGTGGCCCGACACGCCGCGCCCCGAGGCGGCCGAGGCGGCGCCGGCCGCCTTCAGCCGCAACGAGCGGGTGCTGTCGCTGGTGCTGGCCGCCGCCCTGCTGCTGTGGGCGACCGACTTCCTCCACCATGTCAGCCCGGCCTGGGTCAGCATGGCGGCGGCGGTGGCGCTGCTGCTGCCGGGGATCGGGCTGGTCGATCGCCATGCCCTCAACAGCAAGGTCAATTACGGCTCGATGCTGTTCGTCGCCGGGATCATGGGGCTGGGGGCGCTGGTCGATTCCTCCGGGCTGGGCCACCGGCTGGCCGAGGCGGTGATCCCGCTGCTGCCGCTGGCGCCCGGCCATCCGGTCGGCAATTTCGCCGGCCTCGCCATCCTCGCCACCCTGGTCAGTCTGGTCACCACCCTGCCGGGGGCGCCGGCGGTGCTGACGCCGCTGACCGGGCGGCTGGCCGAGGCTTCCGGCCTGCCGGTCGAGACGGTGCTGATGACCCAGGTGCTGGGCTTTTCCAACCCGATCCTGCCCTATCAGTCGGCGCCGCTGGTGGTGGCGCTCCAGCTCGGCGGCGAGCGGATCGCTCCGGCCCGCAATCTGTGCCTGATCCTGGCCCTGGTCACCCTGTTGGTGCTGCTGCCGCTTGATTTCCTGTGGTGGGCGCTGCTCGGGCGGCTGTAGCCAAGCCGGCGGCGGCGTGGTTTAATTTCCTGTCACCGGGAGCGCCGCCATGACCGAAATCAAGCATGTTCGCGTGGTGATCGAGGGCCGGGTCCAGGGCGTGTGGTTTCGCGGCTGGCTGGCCCAGCAGGCGGGCGAGCGGGCCCTGTGCGGCTGGGTGCGCAACCGGTCCGACGGCACGGTCGAGGCCGTGCTGTCCGGTCCGGCCGCCACGGTCGAGGCGATGGTGGCCGCGTGCCATGTCGGCCCGCCGGCGGCGCGGGTGTCGCGCCTGTCGGTCGAGGCGGCCGAGCCGCCGGCCGGATCCGGTTTCCATCCCCGTCCCACCTGCTGAAGGCCGCCGCGATGAGCGCCCGCCGCTCCCCCTTCCATCCCAGTCGCCGTCAGTTCCTAGCCGGAGTTGCCGCCATGACCGTCGCCCCATCCGTCTCCGCCGCCCCCGCCCGCACCTTTCCCGAGGATTTCTTCTGGGGGGCTTCCAGCGCCGCCTATCAGATCGAGGGAGCGACCGAGGCCGACGGCCGAGGCCCCTCGGTGTGGGACAGCTTCACCGCCCGGGGCCGGATCAAGGACGGCAGCTCGGCCCGGGTCGCCTGTGACCATTACCACCGCTATCCCGAGGACATCGCCCTGATGAAGCAGGCGGGCTTTTCCGCCTACCGCTTCTCGCTGGCCTGGCCCCGGATCATTCCGGCCGGGCGCGGCGCGGTCAATCCGGCCGGGCTCGATTTCTACGACCGGCTGGTCGATGCCATCCTCGCCGCCGGGATCCGGCCGATGGCCTGTCTGTTCCACTGGGACCTGCCCCAGCCGCTGGAGGATGCGGGCGGCTGGCGCAACCGCGCCATCGCCGACGCCTTCGCCGAGTACGCCCGGGTGGCGGTCCGCCGGCTCGGCGACCGGGTCGGCGACTGGTTCACCCTCAACGAGCCCAATGTCGTCGCCATCAACGGCCACGGCACCGACGACCACGCCCCCGGCCTGCGTCTGGGGGAAAAGGGCGTGCTGACCGTGCTGCATCACCAGAATCTGGCCCAGGGCGACGCCTTCCGGGCGATGCGGGCCGAACGGAGCGGGCTGCGCCTCGGCACCGTCTGCAACCTCCAGCCGGCCCGGGCCGAGAGCGACCGGCCGGACGATCAGGCGGCGGCGATCCGCTGGGACGCGGTGTGGAACCGGGTGCCGCTCGACGGGGTGATGCGCGGCGCGGTGCCCGACGTGCTGGCACCATGGTTCGAGGGGATCGTCCAGCCCGGCGACCTCGACCGGATCCGTTTCCCGATCGATCTGCTCGGCATCAACTATTACTCGCGGATGACGATGAAGCACGAGCCGGGCCGGCTGTTCGACGCCGGTTGGGGCGATGCGCATTGCCAGCGTTGGACCGGGATGGGCTGGCCGGTCCAGCCGGACGGGCTCTACGACCTTTTGCTGGAGTTCAAGCAGCTTTACGGCAATCCGGCGGTGTTCATCGCCGAGAACGGTGCCGCCTATGACGACGTGGTCACCCCCGATGGCAAGGTGCACGATGCCGAGCGGGTCGCCTTCCTGCGCGACCATGTCGCCGCGGTCGGCCGTGCCCTGGCCGAGGGCTGCAACGTCAAGGGCTATCTGGTGTGGTCGCTGCTCGACAATTTCGAGTGGGCGGAGGGGCTGTCGAAGCGTTTCGGCATCGTCCGGGTCGATTACGACACCCTGCAACGGATCCCCAAGGACAGCTACCACTGGTTCGCCGAGACCATCCGCGCCGGCCGGGTGGTCTGAACGCGATTGGGCTTTCGCCCAAACCCAACCGGGGCGATGCCCCGGACCCCCTTTTTTTCGAAAAAGAAGGGGGTTTGGGGCATCGCCCCAAGCGGGCGCGGGCGGCAGCCCGCCTGGCGGTTGACAGGGTTCCCGCCCTCTGCGACCATGGTCAAGCACTTGAGATGGCGACAGAAATCATGAAGGTAGACTGGGTTCCGACCATGGAGACCGGCATCGCGGCGGTCGATCAGGACCACCGTGATCTGGTCGGGATGATCAACCGGCTCGACGACATGCTGGAGGCCCGTGCCGAACTGGCCGGGATCGGCGCGGTGATCGACGATCTGGTCGCCTTCGCCGAGCATCATTTCCGCCGCGAGGAGGAGATGCTGCTGCGCGCCGGCTATCCCGATGCCGCCGGCCACGGCGCCAGCCATGCCGGCTTCAGCCACCGTCTCGGCGCGATGCTGGCCGGCTGCATGATCGATCCCGGGCCGGAATCGATCGGCCGGCTGCACGCCCATCTTCAGGCCTGGCTGGTCGAACACATCCTGACCGAGGACATGCGCTACGTCAGCTTTCTGCGCGACGCCCCGCCACCGCCCTGACGCCCCGTTCCGGACGCTGCGTTAAAACTTCCTTTGCCGTCATCGTGCTTTCGTTCCCATTCCTGCCACCCGCCGGGGGAACAGCTTGGACCCGACCCTGATCGCCCGCCTCTATGCCGGCCTGCGCCGCATCCGCCGCTTCGAGGAAGTCACCGCCGAAATCTATCCCTCCGACCGGATCAAGAGCCCGGTTCACCTCGCCATCGGCCAGGAACAGGTCGCGGTCGGGGTGTGCGACGCGCTGGAGCCGGGCGACTGGGTCGGCGGCTCCTACCGCAGCCACGCGATGTATCTCGCCAAGGGCGGCGCCATGGAAGGGATGATGGCCGAGATGTTCGGCAAGGTCACCGGCTGCTGCCGGGGCAAGGGCGGCTCGATGCATGTCATCGCCACCGGGGCCGGGGTGATGGGCTCGTCGGCGGTGGTCGCCACCCAGGTGCCGGTCGCCGCCGGCTACGCTTTGGCCGCCCAGCGGGCCGGGCAGGGGCGGGTGGTGGCGGTGTTCCTCGGCGACGGCGCCACCGAGGAAGGCTGTTTCTACGAGACGGTCAATTTCGCCGCTTTGCACAAGCTGCCGCTGCTGTTCGTGGTCGAGAACAACGGCTACGCCATCCATGAGCCGCTGACCAAGCGCCGGGCCCGGCCCGAGGGGATCCGGGCCGTCGCCGAGGCGATGGGGGTGCCGGCGGTGCATGTCGCCGATGGCGACCTGTTCGCGATCCGTGACGCCGCCCTCGACGCGGTGGCGGCGCTGCGGGCCGGCGCCGGGCCGCGCCTGATCGAGGCCCAGGTCTATCGCTGGCGCCAGCATGTCGGCCCCAACGAGGATTTCGACCAGGGCTACCGCGACCGCGCCGAGGCCGAACCGTGGCTGGCGGCCGATCAGCTCGCCCGGCTGGCGGCGTTGCTGCCGGCGGCCGAGCGCGAGGCGATCGACGCGGCGATCGAAGCCGAGATCGCCGCCGCAATCCGCTTCGCCGAGGACAGCCCGCCGCCCGATCCGGCCGAGCTGTATGACGGTCCGTCCAGCCACCTGGAGGCCCGCGCCGATGTCTGAGCCGCGCCCGCTGCGCTATGTCGAGGCCCTGCGCGAGGCGCTCGACCAGGAAATGGCACGCGACCCCGCCGTGTTCGTGTTCGGGCTCGACGTCGATGACCATCTCGCCATCCAGGGCTCGACCAAGGGGTTGCTGGACAAATACGGGCCGGAGCGGGTGTTCACCACCCCCCTGTCCGAGGACGCGATGACCGGCATCGCCATCGGCGCGGCGATGGCCGGGATGCGCCCGGTCCATGTCCATATCCGGATGGATTTCATGCTGCTGTGCATGAACCAGCTGGTCAACATCGCCGCCAAGGCCCACGCGATGTGGGGCGGGCAGGTGCGGGTGCCGCTGGTGGTGCGCTCGATGATCGGCAAGTCGTGGGGGCAGGGGGCCCAGCATTCGCAGGGGCTGCATGCCCTGTTCATGCATATTCCCGGCCTCAAGGTGGCGGCGCCCAGCAACGCCCATGACGCCAAGGGCTGCCTGATCGCCGCGATCCGCGACGACGACCCGGTGATCTTCATGGAGCACCGGCTACTCTATCCCACCGTCACCGAGGTCGATCCGGCGCCGTTCGCGGTGCCGCCGGGGCGGGCGCGGGTCTGCCGGGCCGGCGACGACGTCACCATCGTCGGCATCTCCAACATGGTGCAGGAATCGGTGCGCGCCGCCGAATTGCTGGCCGAGGTCGGGGTGGCGGCCGAGGTGATCGATCCGATCTGGCTGCGGCCGCTCGACATCGGCACCATCCTCGCCTCGGCCCGGCGCACCGGGCGGCTGCTGGTGGTTGATAATGGGTGGACCATGTGCGGCGCCTCGGCCGAGATCGTCGCGGCGGTGGCCGAGCGGGCGCCGGAAGCGGGGATCCACGTCAAGCGGATCGGGTTTGCCGACGCCACCTGTCCGACCAGTCCGTGGCTGGAGGCTCATTTCTATCCCAACCCGGCCACCATCGCCGCCGCCGCCTGGGCGCTGGCCCGGCCCGACGCGCCGCCCTGGCAGCCGTCGGAGGAGCGGGCCAAGCTGGCCTATCAGGTGCAGTTCAAGGGGCCGTTCTGATCAAGGCGGGCTCTGCCCGCACCCGCCAGGAGGCGGGGCCTCCTGGACCTCCGGTCCCTGTGGAAGGGTGTGACGATGTTTTATGAATTGGCCGCCCCATCCTGGGGGGAGGAAGAGGTCGCCGCCGCCAAGCGGGTGATCGAGTCCGGGTTCTACACCATGGGGGGCGAGGTCAAGGCGTTCGAGCGGGCGTTCGCCGATTATTTCGGTGTTCGCGCCGGCATCATGGTCAATTCCGGCTCCTCGGCCAACCTGATCGCGGTGGCGGCGCTGGCCTATCGCCAGGATCGGCCGTTGCAACGCGGCGACGAGGTGATCGTCCCGGTGCTGTCCTGGGCCACCACCTATCATCCGCTCCAGCAATACGGGCTGAAGCTGCGGTTCGTCGATATCGAGTTGGAGACGCTCAACATCGATGTCGGGCAGTTGGAGCGGGCGCTGACTCCGCGCACCCGCGCCATCGTCGCGGTGTCGATCCTCGGCAATCCGGCGGCGCTCGACACCCTGCGCGCCTTCGCCGACGCCCATGGGCTTGCGCTGCTCGAGGACAATTGCGAGAGCATGGATGCCGAGTTGGGCGGGCGCAAATGCGGCAGCTTCGGCGATCTCAACACCTTCAGCTTCTTCTTCTCCCATCACATCTCGACGATGGAAGGGGGGATGATCCTGACCGACGACCGCGAGTTGGAGGATCTCTGCCGCAGCCTGCGCGCCCATGGCTGGACCCGTGACCTGCCGGCCGACACCGGGCTCTATCAGCGCGGCGGCAGCGACCATTTCGAGGCCTACCGCTTCATCCTGCCCGGCTACAACGTCCGGCCGCTGGAGATCGAAGCGGCGGTCGGGCGCGAGCAATTAAAGAAGCTGCCGGCGATGACGGCGGCGCGGCGGCGCAACCTCGCTTTGTTCCAGTCGCTGTTCGCCGACGACGAGCGGTTCATCCTTCAGCGTGAGAATGGAACCAGTTCCGCCTTCAGCTTCACCCTGATTCTCAACCCGGCCCATCGGCCCGACCGGGGCCGGGTGTTCGCGGCGCTGAAGCAGGCCGATATCGGCTTCCGCATCATCACCGGCGGCAATTTCCTCCGCCACGACGTGCTGCGCTTCTACGATTACGAGGTGGTCGGCGGCGCCGCCCCCAACGCCGACCTCGCCCACGATTACGGCTTCTTCGTCGGCAACCATCCCCACGACCTCACCCCCCAGATCACCCGCCTGCGCGAGGTGCTGGACACGGTGTGCCGCTAGTAAAAACAGGAGTTTGCGATCATGTCCTGCCACAACATCCTGGTCACTGGCGGTGCCGGCTATCTCGGCTCGATCCTGGTGCCCGAACTGCTGCGCGCCGGCCACCGCGTCACCGTGCTCGACAATTTCCTGTTCAAACAGACCTCGCTTAACCATTGCGTCGCCGATCCCAATTTCGACGTGGTGCGTGGCGACGTGCGCGATCAGGCGCTGGTCAAGTCGCTGCTGGCCAAGGCCGACATCGTGATCCCGCTCGCCGCCCTGGTCGGGGCCCCGCTGTGCAAGCAGGACCCGGTCGGCGCCACCAGCGTCAACCTCGATGCCCAACTGGCCCTGGTCAAGGCGCTGGCGCCGTCGCAGCGGGTGCTGATGCCGATCACCAATTCCGGCTACGGCATCGGCGAGGCCGGCAAGTTCTGTACCGAGGACAGCCCGATGCGGCCGCTCTCGCTCTATGGCATCCACAAGGTCGAGGTCGAGAAGGCGGTGCTCGATCATGGCAACGCGATCTCGTTCCGCCTCGCCACCGTGTTCGGCATGTCGCCCCGGATGCGGCTCGACCTGCTGGTCAACGACTTCACCTACCGCGCGGTCAATGATCGCTTCATCGTGCTGTTCGAGGGCCACTTCAAGCGCAACTACATCCATGTCCGCGACGTCGCCCGCACCTTCCTGCACGGCATCGACAATTTCGAGACGATGAAGGGCCGCCCCTACAATGTCGGCCTGTCCGAGGCCAACCTGTCGAAGATCGAGCTGTGCGCCCGGATCAAGGCCCACGTCCCCGATTTCGTCGTGCTCGAAGCCCCCGTCGGCGAGGACCCCGACAAGCGCGACTACATCGTCTCCAACGAACGGCTGGAGGCGACCGGCTGGCGCCCGGCCTATGCGCTGGATACCGGGCTGGCCGAACTGGTCAAGGGCTATCGCATGATCCGCAACAGCGTCTACAGTAACGTCTGACGGTTCGGCGCCCCCTGTCGGGCTGCCGCCCGAACCCGCCCGGGGCATTCGCCCCGGACCCCCCTTATTTTTGAAAATCAAGGGGGTTTGGGGCATCGCCCCAAACGGGGCCGGGGCGGTAGCCCCGCAACTCCCCCCCGGCCGCCCGTCGCGGAGGCCCCCCATGTCCGATCTCTCCCTCGGCATCATCGGCATGACCTGCGCCGCCTGCTCGGCCCGGCTGGAACGGGTGCTGAGCCGGCTCGACGGGGTCGAACGCGCCCTGGTCAGCCTGCCGGCCGAGCGCGCCGACCTGCGCTACGACCCAACCCGGGTCGGCCTCGCCGAGATCGAGGCGGCGATCCGCCGCGCCGGCTTCGCCCCCGATCCCGCCCGCCGGGGCGAGGACGAAGACCTCGACCGCGCCGAGGCCGCCCGCGCCCAACGCGGCCGGCACGAATGGCTGCTGCTGGCCTTCGCCGCGCTGCTGACCCTGCCGCTGGTGGCCGAGATGGTGGTGATGGTCGCCGCCCCCCACGTCCACCTCAGCCTGTCGCCCTGGGTGCAGATGGCGCTGGCCGGGCTGGTGCTGGCCGGGCCGGGGGCGCGCTTCTACGCCGGAGCCTGGGCGGCCTTGCGCAACGGTGCCGGCAACATGGACCTGCTGGTGGTGCTGGGCAGCTCGGCCGCGTTCGGCCTGTCGGCCGCCCGGGTCATCGCCGGCAGCGACGGCCCGCTCTATTTCGAGGGCGCGGCGGTGGTGGTCACCCTGGTCCTGCTCGGCAAGGTGCTGGAGGGCCGCGCCCGCCACGCCGCCGCCGGAGCGATCCGCGCGTTGATGCGGCTGGCCCCGCCCACCGCCCGGGTCGAGCGCGACGGCATCGAGATCGACGTCCCGCTCGCCCTGGTCGGCCTCGGCGAGAGGGTGGTGATCCGCCCCGGCGAGCGGGTCCCGGTCGATGGCCTGATCCTGGCCGGGGCCAGCAGCCTCGATGAATCCCTGATCACCGGCGAAAGCCTGCCGGTGCCGCGCGGCCCGGGCGAGGCGGTGGTGGCCGGCGCGATCAACGGCGAGGGCCTGCTGCGGGTCGAGACCAAAGGCGTCGGCGCTGAATCGACCCTCGGCCGCATCATCCGTCAGGTCCGCGCCGCCGAGGCCAGCAAGGCGCCGATCCAGGCCACGGTGGACCGGGTGGCGGCGTGGTTCGTCCCGGCGGTGGTGACGCTGGCCGTGGCGACCTTCCTCGTGTGGTGGTTGGCCCTGGACGCCCCGGCCGACGGCTTCGTTGCCGCCGTGTCGGTGCTGGTGGTGGCCTGCCCCTGCGCCCTCGGCCTCGCCACCCCGGCCGCGATCATGGTCGGCACCGGCGTTGCCGCCCGCCACGGCATCCTGATCCGCGACGCCGCCGCGCTCGAACTGGCCCATCGCGTCACCCTGGTGGCGTTCGACAAGACCGGCACCCTGACCGAGGGCCGCCCGGCTTTGGCCGCGCTCCACCCGCTGCCCCCCCTGGACGAAACCGAGCTGCTGCGCCTCGCCGCCTCGGCCCAGCGTGGCAGCGAACACCCGCTCGGCCGCGCTTTGGTCGCCGCCGCCGAGGCCCGGGGCCTCCCCCTCGACCCGGTCGAGGATTTCCGCGCCATCCCCGGCCTGGGCCTCGAAGCCCGCGTCGGCGGCGCCGCCCTGCTGATCGGCAGCCGCCGCCTGTTCGCCGAACGCGGCCTGCCGCTCGGCCCGCTCGATCCGCTCGCCGATGCCGAGGAGGCCCAGGGCCGCGCCCTGATGGCGGTGGCCCGCGACGGCGCGCCGCTCGGCCTGATCGCCCTGGCCGATCCGCCCCGTCCCGGCGCGGCGGCGGCGCTGGCCACCCTGCAAAGGCTGGGGATCGCCACCGCGATGCTGACCGGCGATTCCCCCCGCGCCGCCGCCGCGGTGGCCGCCCAGGTCGGCGTCACCCGGGTCGAGGCCGCCCTGCTGCCCGGCGACAAAAGCGCCGCCCTGGCCCGCCTGCGCCAGGAAGCCGGGGTGGTGGCGATGGTCGGCGACGGCGTCAACGACGCCCCGGCCCTCGCCGCCGCCGATATCGGCATTGCCCTCGGTGGCGGCAGCGATGCGGCGATGCGCGCCGCCGGCCTGACCCTGATGCGGCCCGACCTCGCCTTGGTCGCCGACGCCCTGGCCCTGTCCCGCGCCACCGCCGCCCGCGTCCGCCAGAACCTCGCCTGGGCCTTCGTCTATAACCTGCTGGCCCTGCCGGCGGCGGCAGCCGGCCTGCTGTCGCCGATGATTGCCGCCGCCGCGATGGCGTTCTCGTCGCTGTCGGTGGTGTCCAATGCCCTGTGGCTGCGCCGCTGGAAGCCCCCCGCGACGGAGGGGCGGCGGCGCTGAACGGGGCTGCCGCCCCGACCCCGCCCGGAGGCTGGCGCCTCCGGACCTCCCCCTTGTTCGCAATTTCCCGACAATTGACGGGATCCAAGGGCCTTGCGGCCCTTGGCGGGTGTGGGCAGCGCCCACCTTTTCCTTTTTGGGCTTACCCCGCCACCTTGGCGGCGAGGGCGGCGACGACGCGATCGACCACCGGGCCCCAGCTTTGTTCCTGGCCCTGGCGGAACAGGGTGACGGTGGGGTACCAGGGCGAATCGGTGCGGTCGATCAGCCAGCGCCAGTCGCAGGCGAAGGGCAGCAGGATCCAGGTTGGCTTGCCGAGGGCGGCGGCGAGGTGGGCGACGGCGGTATCGGCGCTGATCACCAGATCGAGCGTTTCGACCAGGGCGGCGGTGTCGTCGAAATCCTTCATCCCGTCGCGGACGTCGCGCAGGCCGGGCAGCGCCGGCAGCATCATCGCGTCGCTGAAGCGGATTTCCTTTTGCAGCGAGATCAGCTCGACCCCCGGCAGGGCCAGCGGGGTCAACTGGGCCAGCGGGATCGAGCGGTTGACGTCGTTGCGGTGCTGGGCATTGCCGCTCCAGGCCAGTCCGACGCGAAGGGCGCGGCGCGGGCCGAGGCGCTGTTCCCAGCCCGCGATCGCCTGGGCCTCGGCCGCGAGGTAGCGTTGGGGGGCCGGAATGGTGTCGATCTGGGTGTCGAACAGGCGCGGCAGGCTGAGCAGCGGGCAGAAGAAATCGAACGGCGGCAGCATGAACACTTCGCCCCGCATCGCCACCCCGGCCACCCCCTCGACCCGGCCGAGCAGCCGGGTCAGCGGCGGTTCGAGCGCCAGCAGCACCCGCGCCCCCTGCGCCGCCAGCAGCGCGGCGTAGCGGCAGAACTGGATGGTGTCGCCGAAGCCCTGTTCGGTATGGAGCAGGATGGTGCGGCCGTCCAGCGGCTCGATGCCGTCCCAGCGCGGCTGGCGGTAGGGGGGCAGGGTGGCCTTCAGCTCGGTATTGTCCCAGCGCGCCTCGTAATCGGCCCAGCCCTGGCGGTAATTGCCGCGCAGCAGATGGGAGAGGCCCCGGTTCCAGCGCGACTTGGCGTGGTCGGGGTTGAGCGTCAGCACCTGATCGTAACAGGTGATCGCCTCATCGACCCGCATCGCGGCGCTGAGGGCGATGCCCCGGTTGTAGTGGGCCTCCGGGTAGTTCGGGTCGAGGTTGATGGCGACGTCGTAGCTGGCCACCGCCTCGTCGAGCCGGCCCATCTCGCGCAGGGTCAGGCCGCGATTGTTGTAGGCCTCGGCATAGTCGGGGCGGGCGGCGATCGCGTCGGCATAGGCGGCCAGCGCCGCGTCGAAGGCGCCGCGCTGCTTGTAGAGATTGCCGCGGTTGAGCAGCGCCTCGGGGTAGGCCGGCCGCAATCCGGCGGCGAGGTCGTAGCTGGCGGCGGCCTCTTCGAACCGGCCCAGTTCCTTCAGCACGATGCCGCGATTGTTGTGGGCCTCGGCGCAATCGGGGCGCAGGGCGAGCAGGGCGTCGTAATTGGCCAGCGCGTCCTCGTGGCGGCCGAGCCGCATCAGCACCGTGCCGCGATTGATCACCGCCTCGACATAATCGGGCCGCAGCGCCACCGCCCGGTCATAATCGGCCAGCGCCTCCTCCAGCCGGTTGGCCTCGGTCAGCAGGGCGGCGCGGATGTAATGGGCCTGGGCCTGTTTCGGATCGACCGCCAGCACCGCGTCATAGGCCTCGAGCGCCGCCTCGCGGCGGGCGAGCCGGGTCAGCAGCCCGGCGCGCTGCATCAGGGTGGGGACATGGGTCGGGCGCAGCGTCAGCGCCCCCTCGCAGGCCGCCAGCGCCGGCTCCAGCCGTCCCTGGCGGGCCAGGATCTCGGCCCGTTCCTGATAGGCCTCGAAACAATCCGGCTTGAGGGCGAGGGCGCGGTCGAGGCTGGCCAGCGCGTCGGCCGGGCGGTCGAGGTCGCGCAGCACCAGGGCGCGGTTGACCTGCGCCTCGGCCGAGCCCGGCCGCAGGGCGATGCAGCGGTCGTAATCGGCCAGCGCCGCCGCGAACTGTTTCTGTTCGCGCAGGATGTTGGCGCGGTTGCCGTGCGCCTCGGCATAATCGGGCTTGAGGGCGATCGCCTGATCGCAGGCGACCCGGGCCGCGTCGAGCTTGCCGGCATGGCGCAGGGTGACGGCGAGGTTGTTGTGGACCGGCGCGTTGTCGGGCAGCAGGGCGGCGGCGCGGCGCAGCAGGGTCTCGGCCTCGTCCAGCTGCCCGGTCTGGGTGTTGCACACCCCGAGCAGATGCAGCGCGTTGAAATGGTCGGGGTCGAGCGCCAGCGCCTGGCGGTAGCGTTCGACCGCGTCGGCGATCCGCCCCCGCTTCTGCAGGGCGAGGCCCTCGGCGAACAGGGAATCGGCGTTTGGCTGGAAGGACGTCATCTCGACCCGCTCGCGAGGAGGAAAGTGATCATACGCGGCGCCGGTCGGGATTCCGGCGGCGCCGCGTCAGGGTGCCGGTTTTTGCCGGGGCTGGCAATCCCGGCCGTGGTGGCGCGGCGGGGGTTATTCGCTTTTGGCGCGCCGGTTGAGCATCGGCTTCATCCCCTCGATCGCCTGCACCACCCGCTCGGCCGGCATCTGGCGCAGGTCGATGCCGAACCAGCCTTCCGGCACCTCCAGCATCCGCTGATCGACGCTGCCGACCTGGAGGTGGGACAGGGTCATCTCGACCGGGCCGGGGGTACCGCCGGCCCCGCCGCTGACCGTGCCGACGGCGCGGACGACGATGTCGTCGCGGGTGGTCCAGATCTCGCCCTGGAAGCCGCCCTTGGGGCCGCTGGCGGTGGCGGTCCAGCGGGTGACGCGCTGGCCGCCCAGGGTTTCCTCGCCGATCCGCTGGCGTTCGACCTGCCAGGAATTCAGTCCGCCGACCAGACCGCTGGCGGCGTCGAGCGACAGGGTGACGTACCAGCGGCCGCCGATGCCGAGGAAATAGGCGGTGCCGGTGTCGCGCTGGATCAGGATCCCCTGGCCGCCGCCCTGGGTGGCGACCTCGCGCCGCTCGCTGCCCTGGGCATGCCAGACATGGCCGCTGTAGCTGCCGCGCGGGCCGTTGAGGGTGAAATCGGCGCTGTAGGGAACAGGGGTGTCGAGCAGGTCGAGGGCGGGCTCGGCGGCCTGGGCGCCGCCGGCGAGCAGGCCGAGCAGGGCCAGGGCCAGACTCCATCGCATCATCGGATCAACCTCGTTGGCGGTCGGCAGCCGGGCTGCCGGGGAGCGCGTCGCGGCGCGGGGCGCGGCGGGGATCACGGCCGCGCTGGGGGCGAGGAAATCACGTCGCCGCCCCCGGCTCAAGCCCCCTGCCGCCGCGCCGGCCGGAAAAATCGTGGTGCCGGGTCGGGGCTGGCCCTATCCTCGCCGGTTGAGGCGCGGCAGGCGGGGGAGAGCGGAACAGGTGAACGACATGGCCGGCCCCGGCGGGCAGAGCTCTGACGAACCGGCCGGCGCGGCGGCCGTCTGGCTGGCGGAACGGATCGAGGCGCCGCTGCTGCTGCTGCGCGACGGCCGGGTGGCGTGGGCCAATGCCGCCGCCGCCGGGCTGTTGGCGGCGGACTCGCCGGCGGCGCTGGCGGGGCGGGCCTGGGACGGGCTGCTGGCCGATGGCGGGACGGACGGCGCGGGGGGGATCCCGCGCCGGGCGCGGTTGCGCCGGGAGAGCGGGGAAAGTTTCGCGGCGGAGATCGAGGCCCAGCCGCTGCCGTTGTCCGGCGGGGCGGGCTGGGCGGTGCTGCTGCGCGATCCGGACGCGGCGGCGGCGGCGCGGCGCCAGACCCTGCACACCGCCCGGCTGGCGATCATCGGCGAGACCGTCGCCGCGCTGGTCCATGATCTGGTCCAGCCGCTCAACGTGATCCGGCTGGGTGCCGAGGCGGCGGTGCTGCTGGCCGACCGTGGCGCCTGCGAGCCCGCCGCCGCCCGCCAGCAATTCGAGCAGATCGCCGGGCAATGCACCCTGGCCGCCGCCCTGATCGCCACCCTGGGCCGGATCTGCCGCTACGAGGAGGCCGCGCCGGCCCCGTTCGACGCGGTGGCGGCGGCGCGCGAGACCGCGCTGCTGCTGCGCGGCCATCTGCTCGGGCATGGGATCGACCTCGACCTGTCCGGTCTCGACGAGGGCGACCGCCCCGCCCTGGTGGTCGGCCGGCGCAGCGAGTTCGAGCAGATGGTGCTGGCGCTGCTGCTCGACGCCGACCACGTCCTGGGTCGGCGCCGCTCGGGGCGCGCCCATCTGCGCCTGCGGGCCCGGCGCGACGACACCCAGCTCTGGCTGGAGATGCAGGACGACCGCCCCGCGGGCGGCGCGGCCGAGGGACACGCCACCCGGGCCGCCGCGGCGACGGTGGCGCAGGCGCTGGGCGGGGCGCTGTGCGGTCAAACGGCGGCCGACGGGGGCCGGGTGACGGTCCGGCTGCCTTTGGCGGCGGTCGACCCCGCCGCGGGCTGCGCCGGGGCGACGCTGCTGCTGGTGGGGGATCTGGCCGGGCGGCTGGCCGGCGATCTCGCCGGCTGGGGCGCCCGGGTCGGCTGTGCCGCGCCGGCCGAGGGCTGGGCCCGCTTCGCCGCCGATCCGGCCGACGTGGTGCTGCTCGACGCGGCGCCCGGGGCCGAGGCCGAGGCGGCGGCGCTGGTGGCGCGTCTGCGCGATTTCGATCCGCTGCTGCCGATCGTGCTGCTGCTGGCGCCGGGCGCGGTGCCGCCGCCGGCGCTGGCCACCCTGGCCGACGAACGCTGCCTGCTGTGGTCCTGGCCGGTGCCGCCGGCCGCGCTGCGCGAGGCGGTCGCCACCTTCCTGCTGCCACCGCCGGGCGAGCCCGGGGCGGAGGAATAGCCGTTCGATGTCCGGGTTGTCGCCAGCGCGGCGACGGGTTTATACTTTCGACGGGGGCAGGTTGGCTGATCCCCCATTAAGGGAGCACATGATTTGCGGATTCTCGTGGCCGACGATCACAAGTTGGTGCGGGACGGGCTCCGTCCGTTTCTGCGCGAACTCGATGCCCAGGCCGAGATCGTCGATGCATCCTCGCTGGACGAGGCCATCGCCGCCATTGAGGGCGCGGCCCCCTGTCCGGACCTGGTTCTGCTCGACCTGATGATGCCGGGGATGGATGGCCTCGAGGGACTCAGCCGCATCAAGTCGCTGTTGCCCGATCGGCCGGTGGTGATCGTCTCGGGCTATTCCTCGCGCGATCATGTCCAGGCGGCGGTTCAGGCCGGCGCCGCCGGCTTCATCCCCAAGACCGTCGGCGGCAGCGCGATGGTCAACGCCCTGCGTCTGGTGCTGTCGGGCGAGACCTACCTGCCGTCCAGCAGTTTCTTCGAGCCGTCCGATTCGGCCGGCGCCGGCAGCCATCCGGTCGGGGCGCCGCCGCCGTTCGACCGCCTGTCGCGGCGCGAGGGCGAGATCCTGGCGCAACTGATCGAGGGGCGCACCAACAAGGAAATCGCCCAGATCCTCAGTCTTCAGGAAATCACCATCAAGGTTCACCTGCGCAACGTCTACCGTAAGATCGGTGCCGCCAACCGCGCCCAGGCGGTGCGGATCGCGTTGCAGTCGGGCTGGGACATTCCGCCGGTGGCTCCGGTGGTCCGCTCGGTCGGCTGAGGCCGGACCGTCTGGTGATCTGACCGGCCCCCTCGGCCGGCGTGCCGCCGCCGTCGCGGCGGGCGCGGGGCCGGGGGCGGTCGGGCGTTCGCTTTTGGGGGGAGATTCGCTTGGCTTATCGTCGCGAAGGCATCAAGGCCTTTCATCCGTTTACCCTGATCGCCACCGGCTTCGGCGTCGGGCTGCTGCCCAAGGCGCCGGGGACCTGGGGCTCGCTGCTGGCGCTGCCGCTGGCCTGGGGGCTGGTGTCCTGGGGCGGTCAGGCGCTGCTGGCCCAGTTCGCCGCCGGCCTGTTCCTGGTCGGCTGGTTCGTCGCCCGCGATTATGTCGGCCGCAGCGGGGTCAAGGACCCGGCCGAGGTGGTGGTCGACGAGGTGGTCGGCCAGTGGCTGGTGCTGGTCGCGGCCCCGCTCAATCCGGTGTCCTACGCCGTCGGTTTCGTGCTGTTCCGGCTGTTCGACATCTGGAAGCCGGGGCCGATCGGCTGGCTCGAACGCAAATATGACAGCGGCCTCGGCGTGATGATCGACGATGTCGCCGCCGGCATCGCCGGCCTGATCGGCATGATCCTGTTCCAGCGTTTCGTCGCCCCGCTGCTGGGGCTGGGATGATCGACCCGGCGCTGCGGGTCGCCGCCGCCCGCGTGCTCGCCCTGCTGGCGGCGCGCGGCGAGATGGTGGCGACCGCCGAATCCTGCACCGGCGGGCTGGTCGCGGCGGCGCTGACCGCGGTGCCGGGCTCCTCCGCCGTGGTCGAACGCGGTTTCGTCACCTATTCCAACGCCGCCAAGAGCGAGATGCTGGGGGTGCCGCCCGCGCTGATCGCCGCCCATGGCGCGGTCAGTGCCGAGGTCGCCCGCGCGATGGCCGAGGGCGCGCTGCGGCACGCCCCGGTCGATCGCGCCGTGGCGATCACCGGCATCGCCGGCCCGACCGCCGATGGCAGCGCCAAGCCGGTCGGGCTGGTCCATTTCGCCCTGGCCCGGCGCGACGGGGCGACCCGCGACCATGTCGCCCGGTTCGACGGCGACCGCGACGCGGTCCGCCTCCAGGCCGCCCTGACCGCGCTCGACCTGCTGGCGGGCTGATCCCGGGGGGCCGGTCCGGCCTCAGGGCCGGTTGGGCAGGCCGATATGGAAGGTGGTGCCCTGGTCGGGCATCGATTCGACCCAGATCCGCCCCTGCATCTGCTCCACCACCTTCTTGCAGATGGCGAGGCCGATCCCGGTTCCCTCGTATTTGTCCGGGGTGTGCAGCCGCTGGAAGATGCGGAAGATCGTCTCGTGATATTCGGGATCGATGCCGATGCCGTTGTCGGCGACCGACAGGTGATGCTCGGCCGGCAGGGTGACCACCCCGATCCGGATCAGCGGCGGCCGGTCGGGGCTGCGGTACTTGATGGCGTTGCCGATCAGGTTCTGGAACAGCCGGCCGAGGTCGGTGGCGTCGCCGCGCACCGTCGGCAGGCCGGGGGCGATCTCGATCCGTCCGCCGGTCTCGGCCAGGGCGGCGCGGAAATTGGCGGCGGCGTCGGCCGCCACCTCGCCGAGATCGACCGGCTCGATCGGCTTCTGGTTGCGGCCGATGCGGGAATATTCCAGCAGGTCGATGATCAGCCGGTCCATCCGCACCGCGCCGTCATGGGCGAAATTGATGAATTCGCGGGCGGTGTCGTCGAGGCGGTCGCCATAGCGGCGGGCCAGCAGCGAGACGTAGCTCGACACCTGCCGCAGCGGCTGGCGCAGGTCGTGGCTGGCGACGTAGGCGAACTGTTCCAGCTCGGCGTTGGAGCGGGCCAGATCGCGCCGGTTCTCCTCCTGCTCCAGCACCGCGCCGACCAGCCGGGCCAGCAGGCGCATGAATTCGATGTCGCCCTCGTCGAAGCCGCGCGGGGTGGGGTGGGCGGCATGGAAGGCGACGGTGCCGTAGACCTGGCCGCGCAGCCGGATCGGCGCGCCGAGATAGCTGGCGATGCCGAGGCGGCGATAGGCGGGGTGGTCGGCATAGGCCGAGGCGGCGACGTCGGGCAGGGCCAGCACGTCGTCGGTCTCGATCACCACCGCGCAGAAGGTGTCGGCGAGGTCGAGCGGGCTGCCGTTGACGATGCCCCGTTCGGGCGGGGCGCCGTGATGTTCGATGATCGCCTGCCGGTCGTCGATGCGGACGATCAGGCCGATGTCGAGGCCGAGATGGCGGCGGCCGAGATCGAGCGCGGCGGCCAGCTGCTGGGCGGCGCCGAATCCGCTGGGCAGGGCGGCGATCTCGCTCAGCGCCCGCAGATTGTCGTACTGGCGTTGCAGGCGCTGGGTCCGCTCCTCCAGCGCCCGGGCGATCCGGGTGCGCTCGGTGATGTCCTCATGCGCCACCACCACCTCGCCGATCCCGCCATCGGCCCCCAGCACCGGGTAGACATGGGCGTGGATCCAGCGTTCGGGCAGCTCGCGGCCGTTGGGCGCGACGTACAGCGCCGGCAGATCGATCTGTTCGCCGGCGAAGGCGGCGGCGAGGTGCGGCTCCATCCCGGCGTCGGGCGGGGCGGCGCCGTCGGGGCCGGGCTGGCCCCACAGCCGGGTCCAGGCCCGGTTCGACATCCGTCCGCCGCCCTCGGCCTCGACCAGTTGCACCGCGACCGGGTTCTGTTCGAAGATGGCGCGGAAGCGGGCCTCCGACCCGCGCAGGGCGGTTTCGGCCGCCTTGCGGTCGCTGATGTCGAACGCGGTGGTCAGGCAGCACCAATTGTCGCCCCAGGACTGGCCGAGCGGCAGGCTTTGCAGGATCACCGGAAAAGGGGGGCGCTGGTCCGGTTGCAGCCACAATTCACAGCGGGCCGGGCCACCGCGCACCTGAAGAAAGTGATCATCGAGCGCCCGCCGGCTGGCGCGTTCGACGAACAGCAGAAACGGCTTGCCGACCAGGCGGTTCTTGGCCCGCCCCAGCATTTCCATCCCGGTGGCGTTGATTTCCAGGATCGAAAAGCTGGAATCGATGATGAAATAGCCCGCCGGTGAATTTTCGAACAGATCGTGATATTTCTGGCTGGTCAGTTCCAGGTTGATCTGTGTCTGGCGGAGCTGTTCGTTCTGGGATTTCAGCTCTTCCTGATGGACCTGAAGGCTGTGCAGCGCCTCGGCCATCTGCTGCTGGAAGGTCCCGGCATTGGGGCGATCGTCGCGCAGGATGCGCAGCTCGGCTTCAACCGCCGCCAGCTCCAGTTCAAGCTCAGCCCTGGTCTTTCGTGACCGATCGTTCCGGGTCATCACTATAACTTAGCCTGATCGTAGCGTGCGGGACATCGTATCCGTATATACTGTATGACATAGGCGCATCGGGCAGGGAAGACAAAACCGGTGCGATCTGAAATGCTCCGGTAGAGTGTGGCCGGGGGTCAAAAACGGCCAATCCGGGCGGGAAAAGGAAACTTCCCGTTTAGGTTCCAGACAAGGGGGACTCATGATCAAACGGCCGAGAGAGGAAGTTGCGGCGCCCAAGCTTCCACGCGGCCCGGCCGTTTCCTCCTCCTCTCCGGCGGCGGGGGGGCGCCGGGTGCGCGGGCGGCGCGGCGAGCTGTTCGTGGTCGGGATCGGCGCCTCGGCCGGCGGGCTCGAGGCGCTGCGGCCGTTCGTCGCCAACCTGCCGCAATCCTCCACCATGGCCTATGTCATCGTCCAGCACCTGTCGCCGCAATATCGCAGCATGATGGTGCAGCTGCTCGGCCGCGAAACCAAGCTGCCGGTCGAGGAGATCAAGGACGGGCTGGTGCTGGCGCCCAACACCATCTACATCACCCCGCCCAACAAGGACGTCCGGGTCAAGAACGCCACCCTGTGGCTGCGCGAGCCCTCGGCTCCGCTCGGGCCCAAGCCGTCGGTCGACGTGTTCTTCTCCTCGCTGGCCGAGGATCTCGGCCAGCAGGCGATCGGGGTGATCCTGTCCGGCACCGGCAGCGACGGCGCCCACGGCATGCGGGCGATCAAGGCCTGCGCCGGGCTGACCGTGGCCCAGGATCCGGAAACCGCCAAATATGACGGCATGCCCAAGGCGGCGATCGATTCCGGCTGCGTCGATCTGGTGATGCCGCCCGACGCGATCGGGCCGGAACTGGCCTCGATCTCGCGCTTTCCCCGCCCGGTGGTGGCGCAGAAATCGGAACAGACCGAAACCCGCGACACCATCAACGAGATCTTCCTGCTGGTGCGCAAGCGCACCGAGGTCGATTTCACCCAATACAAGGCCAACACCGTCCGCCGCCGGCTGGAACGGCGGATGGCCGCCAACCGGATCGAAACGCTCGATGCCTATCTCGAATTCGTCCGCCACCATCCGGGCGAACTCGACCTGCTGTGCAAGGACATCCTGATCTCGGTCACCTCGTTCTTCCGCGACACCAAGGCGTTCGAGGACATCCGCGCCACCCTGGGCGAGCTGGTGGCGGCCAAGAAGCCGGGCGACGCGATCCGCATCTGGATTCCGGCCTGCGCCACCGGCGAGGAGGCCTATTCCTTCGCCATGCTGCTGTCGGATCTGCTGGGCGAGACCCTCAATCAGTACAAGATCCAGGTGTTCGCCACCGACATCGACCTCGACGCGATGCGCCACGCCCGCAAGGGGGCCTATTCCGCCACCACGGTCGAAAGCCTCGACAAGACCACGCTGGCGCGTCATTTCGACGCGATGGGGCAGAGCTATCAGGTCAAGAAGCCGATCCGCGAGATGGTGGTGTTCGCCCGCCAGGACCTGATCAAGGATCCGCCCTTCGTCAAGGTCGATCTGATCAGTTGCCGCAACGTGCTGATCTATTTCAACGCCGACCTTCAGGACCGCATCTTTCAGATGTTCCATTATGCCCTGGGGTCCCAGGGCTATCTGTTCCTCGGCAAGTCGGAATCGGTCGGCCATTGCGCCGATCTGTTCCGCGCCGTCAAGCCGACCGCCAAGATCTTCCAGAAACGGATGGTGGCGCCGCGTTCGACCAACCCGGTGTTCGGCGCCTTCCGCCTCAAGGCGCCGGAAAATGGCGAGGCCGAGCGCGCCGCCGGGGCCGGCTCGATCGAGACGATCGTCCGCGACGGCTTCGTCGCCACCTGCATGCCGCCCAGCGTCGCGGTCAACGAGAATCTCGACATCCTGTTCTATCACGGCGACGTCGATACCTTCGTCCGTTTCCCCCAGGGCCGGCCCAACCAGAATCTCGGCAAGCTGATCGCCGAGGATTTCCGCATCGACCTGCGCGCCCTGATCCACCATGCCCGCGAGAAGGGCGCGGCGGCGATGGGGCCCAAGCGGCAGCTCAAGCTGCGCGACGGCGAGGCCTGCTGCCGGCTGGTGGTGCGCGCGCTGGGGGTCGAGGCCGGGCGCGAGCCGCTGTTCCTGGTCAGTTGCGAGAAGCTCGACCTGCCGGTGGAGGGGGAGGGCGAATCGCTGCCGCCCTCGACCAACGAGGCCCGGCTGATCGAGCTGGAACAGGAACTGACCGCCACCCGCGAGCATCTCCAGACCGTGGTCGAGGAACTGGAGACCTCGAACGAGGAACTCCAGGCCCTCAACGAGGAACTCCAGGCCGCCAACGAGGAACTGCAATCCTCCAACGAGGAGCTGGAAACCTCGAACGAGGAACTGCAATCGACCAACGAGGAACTGACCACCGTCAATCAGGAACTCCAGGTCCGCACCGCCGAACTGGCCGGGGCCAACGCCGACCTGCAAAACATCCAGGACAATATCGGCTTCCCGCTGCTGGTGGTTGATCGGGCGCTGCGCATCACCCGCTTCACTCCCCAGGCGGCGCGGATGTTCGGGCTGCTGCCGTCCGATGCCGGCCAGTTGATCACCGCCGTGCCCAGCCAGTTCCACGTCCGCGACCTCAAGGCGCTGCTGGTGACGGTGATCGCCAGCAACGCCTCGCACGAGGAGATCATCGAGGTCGACGGCAAGGTCTACCGGATGGGGGTCTATCCCTATCGCGACCTGCGCGAGCAGACCGCCGGCTCGATCATGAGCTTCATCGACGAGACCGAGCTGCGCACCACCCAGCGCGAGCTGGAGGCGACCATCGCCTCGCTGCGGGTCACCCAGGACGCCCTGCGCGAGGCCAAGGAGGCGGCCGAGGCGGCCAACAACGCCAAGTCCGAATTCCTCGCCAACATGAGCCACGAACTGCGCACCCCGCTCAACGCGGTGCTCGGCTTCGCCCAGTTGATGGCCGACGAGATGTGGGGGCGGCTCGGCGACGAACGCTATCGCGAATATGCCAACATCATCGTCGACAGCGGCCAGCATCTGCTGTCGCTGATCAGCCAAGTGCTCGACATGTCGGTGATCGAGGCCGGCCGCACCATCCTGCACGAGGGCACGGTGCGGATCGGCGAGGTGATCACCGCCACCCTGCGCCTGATGTCGCCCCAGGCGGAACGGCGCGACATCCGGCTGGCGGGCGAGCTGGCCCCCGATCTGCCCTGGCTGCATGGCGACCTGACCGCGGTGCAGCGGGTGCTGTTCAACCTGATCGGCAACGCCCTCAAATTCACCCAGCCGGGGGGGACGGTGACGGTGGCCGCCCGGGTCGAGCCCGGCACCGGGCTGGTGATCGCGGTGGCCGATACCGGCATCGGCATCAAGGCGGCCGATCTGGCCCGGGTGCTGATGCCGTTCGAACAGGGCGGGCTGCGCACCGTGCGCGAGCGGGAAGGGGTCGGTCTCGGCCTGCCGATCTCCAAGTCGCTGATCGAACTGCATGGCGGCACCCTGACCATCGACAGCGTCGAGGGCAAGGGCACCACCGTCACCGTCCGCTTCCCCGCCGAGCGGCTGGTGCCGCGCGGCTGACGGGAAAAAGCGGGCTCCGCCCGCCCCCGCCAAGGGCCGGGGACCCTTGGATCCCCTCGATGGTCGGGTGATCCGGCGCCTTTCCACCTGGGCGCGGGCGTTTGTTGCGCGTAGAACAAGGAACGGGATCCAAGGGCCTTGCGGCCCTTGGCGGGTGCGGGCGGAGCCCGCTTTTTTCAGGAGTCCGTCCGGTGCGGATCGATCAGATGTTGCAGCCCGTTTTCGCCGCCGGTCCCGATCGGATCGCGCTGCGGACGGAGACCGAAACGCTGTCCTATCGCCAGCTTGACGCGATGGTCGGCGCGGTGGCCGCCGGGCTGGCGGCGCGCGGGCTGGCGCCGGGCGACCGGCTGGCGCTGCTGCTGCCCAACGGGATCGACCTGGTGGTGGCCATCCTGGCCGCATGGCGGGCCGGGCTGGTGCTGGTGGCGCTCAGCTCCGAATATGCCCCGCCGCAGATCGCCGCGTTCCTGGCCGCCACCCGGGCGCGCGGGCTGGTGGCGGCGCCCGCGCTGCTGGCGCGGCTGCCGGCGGTGGGCGCGGCCGGGCTGGAGGTCGAGATCCTCACCGGCGCGGACGATCCCGGGCCGGGGCGGCACCGGTTCGCCGATCTGCTCGCCGGCGAGGTCTCCGCCGTGCCGGTGCCGGACGAGCCCGATCCGCTGGCGCTGATCGTGTTCACCTCGGGCACCACCGGCGAGCCGAAGGGCGTCGTCCACAGCCAGGCCCGGCTGGCGGCGCGCACCGAGGGGTTCGTGCGGGAAATGGAGCTGGGGGCGGACGACGTCGCCCTGCTGGTGTTCTCCGCCGCCCGGCCGGTCGGGCTGGTGACCCAGGTGCTGGCGATGCTGCGGGTGGGGGGGACGGTGTGGCTGGCCGAGCGGCCGGCGCCGGAGGTGTTCTGGCGGATCTACGCCCAGGCCCGGCCGACCTTCTTTCTGCTGATGCCGGCCTATGCCAGCCGGATCCTCGCCGAGCCGGGCGCCGACCGTCTCGACCATGCCCGCCTGCGCTACACCATCTGCGGCGGTGACCGCTCCAGCCTCGATCTGCACCGCCGCGCCCGTGCCGTGACCGGCCGGAAGCTGCTCGCTTTGTTCGGCATGACCGAGGTGGGCACCATCTTCATTCCGCGCCCCTCCAGCCCCGATTGCGACGGCGCGATCGGCTGGCCGCTGCCCGGGGTCGAGGTGCGGCTGGTTGACGAGGCCGGGCGGCCGGTGCCGCCCGGCGGAATCGGCCGCGCCCAGGTGCGCTCCCCGACGATGATGGTCGGCTACTGGAACGACACCCTGCGCACCCACCGCGCCCTCGCCACCGGCTGGCTCGACACCCAGGACCTGATGCGGCGCGACGAGACCGGCTGCCTGTGGTTCGTCGGCCGCGCCAACGAGATGATCGTCCGCAACGCCGTCAACGTCGCCTCGGTCCAGGTGATCGAGGCGCTGACCGCCCATCCCGCCATCGCCGAGGCCCGGCTGGTCGGGCTGCCCGATCCGGTCGAGGGGCAGCTCCCGGTGGCGTTCTACCGGCTGCATCCCGGCGCCGAGGCCCCGGCCGCCGCCCGGCTGCACGATTGGGTGGCGGCGCGGGTCGATCGTGACTCGATTCCGGCCGGATTCCTGGCGGTCGAAAGCTGGCCGACCACCCCGCAGGGCAAGGTCGATCCCCGCCAGTTGCGGGCGCTGGCCGAACAGGCCCGTCCGACGCTGGCCTGAGCGGGGTGGGGGCGCCGCCTCCCGGGCCTCAGCGCGACAGATCCTGGCCGACCGCCGGCTCGGGCAGGCGGAACGACATCGCCAGATTGGCCAGATAGGCCAGGGTGGCGACGATGCCGATGGCATAGGACAGCCGCACCACCGGGTCGTCGCCGACCGGCAGCCAGTAGGCGAGCGCCTGACTGAGCCCGATGAAGGCCGCGCCGCACATCCGCCCGCCGACATTGATGGCGAAGCTTTCCCCGGTGCCGCGCAGATGCAGCGGAAACACCCGGGGCAGGTAATTGCCCCAATAGCTGAACTGGGCCACCACCAGCAGCGAGACCAGGAACGCCCCGGCCTGGGCGGCCGGCACGCTGTCGAGCATCAGCCAGCCGAAACTGACCGGCATCAGCACCAGCCCCGGCACCAGCAACAGCCGCAGCAGGCGCTGGCGGCCGAGGATCAGCAGGGTCAGGGCGACGAAGGCGATCCGGCTGCAAATGCTGCCCAGGCCCTGGCCCTTCATCACCTCGGCGGTGGCGCCCTCCTCGATCGGGGCGGCGATCCGGCGCGGCGGCTCGTGGCGGCCGGCCGCCTCGGCCTGGGCCTGGGCCTGGGCCACCTCGGCGCGGACATCGGGCAGGCCCGGCACCAGTTGCGGCATCTGCTGCACGGCGGCGAAGGAAATCACGAAGCTCAGCGTCACCATCAGCGCGGTGACCAGGGTGGTGCGGCGCAGATCCGGCGCGAACAAAGCGGACAGTTTGGGGCGGGGCAGGGTGCCGGCGCGGTGGCGGTCCCGCCACAGCGGCGATTCCGGCAGCCACGGCCGCACCAGGATCAGCGGCAGCGCCGGAATCACCCCCGACATCAGGGTGTAGCGCCAGCCGGCCCGGGGATTCTCGATCGGGCCGAGCCAGCCCAGCATGTCGGGCAGCACCACCGGCGGCAGCGCCACCGCCGGCAGGGTCAGCCCGAACGCCAGCGGTCCCGGCTGCGCCGCCGCCCAGGCGGTGATCACCCCGCTGACCAGCGCCAGCATCAGCGCCCCCAGCGAGGAGAAGGTCTGGGTGATGCCGAGCACGCTTTCCCGCTTGCGGTGTTCGGGGAACAGCTCGGCCAGCCACGCCACCGCCGCGACGAATTCGACGCAGAAGCCGATGAACACCAGACAGCGCAGCGCCAGCAGCATCGGCAGGCTGGTCGAGAAGCCGCTGGCGAAGGAGGCGAGGGCATAGAGCAGGATGCTGAGGGTCAGCACCCGCTTGCGCCCGATCCGGTCGATCAGGGTGCCGCCGAGCAGGCCGAAGATCCCGCCGCACACCGCCGGCAGGTAGAACAGCAGGCTGAGCCACAGCGAGAACGCCGCCGAACCGGGGGTCAGCCCGGCCAGATCATGCAGCGCCGGCCGCACGATCAGCGACAGCATCAGCAGTTCGTAGGTGTCGAAGGCGAAGCCGATCGCGGCGATGACATAGATCAGCCAGCGCAGCGCCGGCGACGGCAGCGGGGCGGCGGCGGTGGAGACGGGGGCGGCGGGGCAGGGCATCGGGCGGGCGGGCCGGGGTAGGGGCAGGGGGGCGGACGGTACCATTCCCGCCCGTCCCGGGGAATGGACAGCCTCTCATAATCGCGTCGCGGTTTCCTGGCGCCCTTCCCGGCCCGGAGCGGGAAGGGCGCCGGGGCGCTCAGTTGGTCTTGATGCCGAGCAGGCGGTAGACCGGGCACCAGCCGACCAGGGCGCCGAGGATCGGAACCACCCCGAGCCAGCCCCACCAGCCGATCACCCCGGCCACCGACAGGCCGATCAGGGCGGCCCCGGCGATCAGGCGCACCACGCGGTCGATGCCGCCGACATTCTGTTCCATCTCGTTCTCCTCGTTGCGGTCAGGTGAGCGGCCGCCATTTCCTGCGGCATCATCTAAATTAGGTTTTTATCATATAAGAATGCGGCCGGCAAGCACGACCCTTCCGCCAGGACGATCCCGCCGAAGGTAGGGGGCGGGGGGTCAGCCCTCGCCGGCGGGCGGCTCGCCCCAGCGGCGCAGGGTGCCGCAATCGAGCCCGAACAGGTCGAGCGCCCGCCCGGCGGTGTGCTCGACCAGATCGTCAAGGCTGGTGGGGCGGGCATAGAAGCCGGGCACCGGCGGAGCGATCACCGCCCCCATCTCGGTCAGGTTGAGCATGGTGCGCAGATGGCCGGCATGCAGCGGGGTTTCGCGCACCATCAGCACCAGCCGGCGCCGTTCCTTGAGGGTGACGTCGGCGGCGCGGGTCAGCAGCGAGGCGGTCACCCCGGTGGCGATCTCGCTCATGGTGCGGATCGAGCAGGGGGCGACGATCATCCCGAGGGTGCGGAACGAGCCCGAGGCGGGGGCGGCGCCGATCGCGTCGATGGGGTAGCAATGGTCGGCCAGGGCGCGCAGCTCGGCCGGGGTCAGCGGACCCTCGTAGCCGAGGGTGATCTCGGCGGCGCGGCTCATCACCAGATGGGATTCGACGCCGATCCGCCGCAGCATCTGGAGAATACGAATGCCGTAGACCGAACCGGAAGCGCCGCTGATGCCGACGATCAGGCGCGAGGGGGGGGGAGTCACGGTGAATGTTCCTGTCGCGAAGGGAGGGGGTCCTCGACCCTGGTGAAGAAGATTAGCCCTGAGGCGCCCAGAGGGCAATTTCCCTGCTGACAACGGGCTCGGGTGGGGAATAAGCTTTTCCGGTCTCCACCTTAAAGGAGGGCCCTAGATGAGCGTCCATGACCGTATTGAAGCGCTGAAGGCCAGGCACGCGGCTCTGGAAACCGCGATCGAGGCGGAAGGCCGCCGCCCCGTCCCCGACAATGCTCATCTCCATGACCTCAAACGCAAAAAGTTGCAGATCAAGGACGAAATCACCCAGATCTCGGGCGGGCCCCACTAGCCGCCCGGCGGGGAAGGGGTCCCCCGCGACAGGCCGGCGTCAGACCGGCGGTTACGCGGGGGGTGAGGGAGCCTTGGGCCCTTCCCGATGACCGGCTGTCCCACCCAATGGGGCGGCCAACGGCCCGGCGGACTCCCCCGCCGGACCAAGGGGGGCGGAGTGGCAACCCTGGCCGGGGTTTTGCCCTCCGAACCCGTTTCCGCCCTTCGTCGTCCTTCCGCGCGTCCCTCCCGCCCCCGTGGCCGGACGGGCGCCGAGGGCGGCGGTGCGGCGGGACACCAGAAGCGAAGACAAAACAGAGAGGTATCAGGTCGACATGAGCAATCCGTACCAGCAGGCCTATGACGCTTCGTTGCACAACCCCGAGGGGTTCTGGGCGGAGGCGGCCCGCGAGATCGATTGGGAGAAGCCCTGGGACAAGGTGCTGGACGGCAGCAAGGCGCCGTTTTATCGCTGGTTCGTCGGCGCGGAGACCAACACCTGCTACAATGCGGTCGATCGCCATGTCGAGGGCGGCCGGGCCGATCAGCCCGCGATCATCTATGACAGCCCGGTCAGCAACACCAAGCGGATCCTGACCTATGCCGAGTTGCAGGATCAGGTGTCCCGCCTCGCCGGGGCGCTGGCCGGCCTCGGCGTCACCAAGGGCGACCGCGTCCTGCTCTACATGCCGATGATCCCCGAGGCGCTGGTCGGCATGCTGGCGACCGCGCGGCTGGGCGCGATCCATACCGTGGTGTTCGGCGGCTTCGCCCCCAACGAACTGGCCACCCGCATCATCGATGCCGAGCCCAAGGTGATCCTGTCCGCCTCGTGCGGGATCGAGGGCAGCCGGGTGCTGGCCTACAAGCCGATGCTCGATCAGGCGATCGAGCTGTCGAGCCACAAGCCGGCCCACACCGTGGTCTATCAGCGCCCGCAGGCCACCGCCGAGCTGAAGCCCGGCACCGATCACGACTGGGCCGCCCTGGTTGCCGGCGCCGAGCCGCATGGCTGTGTCACCGTCCAGGCGACCGATCCGCTCTACATCCTCTACACCTCCGGCACCACCGGCCAGCCGAAGGGCGTGGTGCGCGACAATGGCGGCCACATGGTCGCGCTGAAATGGTCGATGTCGGCGATCTACGACATCAAGCCGGGCGAGGTGTTCTGGGCCGCCTCCGACGTCGGCTGGGTGGTCGGCCATTCCTACATCTGCTACGCCCCGCTGCTGCACGGCGCCACCACCGTGGTCTATGAGGGCAAGCCGGTCGGCACCCCCGATGCCGGCGCGTTCTGGCGGGTGATCTCCGAGTACAAGGTCAGCGCCCTGTTCACCGCGCCGACCGCCTTCCGCGCCATCAAGCGCGAGGATCCCAAGGCCGAATTGCTGCGCCAGTACGATCTGTCGTCGCTGCGCACCCTGTTCCTGGCCGGCGAGCGTTCCGACCCCGACACCATCAACTGGGCCGCCGACAACCTCAAGGTGCCGGTGATCGACCATTGGTGGCAGACCGAGACCGGCTGGGCGATCGCCGCCAACTGCATGGGCCTGCATCATTTCCCGGTCAAGCCGGGCTCGCCGACCAAGCCGGTGCCCGGCTGGGGCCTGGAAGTGCTCGACGAAAGCCATCAGCCGTGCGAGGCCGGCAAGGTCGGCGCGCTGGTGGTGCGGCTGCCGCTGCCGCCCGGCACCCTGCTGACGCTGTGGAACGCCGACCAGCGTTGCCATGACAGCTACTTCGCCGAATTCCCCGGCTGCTACAAGACCGCCGACGCCGGCTATATCGACGAGGACGGCTATGTCTACGTGATGGCCCGTACCGACGACATCATCAACGTCGCCGGCCACCGCCTCTCGACCGGGGCGATGGAAGAGGTGCTGGCCAGCCATCCCGACGTCGCCGAATGCGCGGTGATCGGTGTCGCCGACCAGTTGAAGGGTCAGCTGCCGCTCGGCTTCGTCTGCCTCAAGGCCGGGGTGACCAAGTCGGACGAGCAGGTGATCAAGGAAGTGGTCCAGCTGGTGCGCGAGCGGATCGGCCCGGTGGCGGCGTTCAAGACCTGCACCGTGGTCAAGCGTCTGCCCAAGACCCGCTCGGGCAAGATCCTGCGCGGCACGATGCAGAAGATCGCCGACAACCAGGATTACAAGATGCCGGCGACCATCGACGATCCGGCGATCCTCGACGAGATCAAGGAATCGCTCGAAACCGTCGGCTATGCCCAGGCCCGGCCCTAGGCCGGGGGCGGAGCGGCACCGGCGGCGGCTTCCGTTGAGCGGAAGCCGCCGCCGGGCGGCAACCACAGGTTATCCTCCTTGCTGGACTTTTCCCTCCCGGCGCCCGCTGGGCGCGGTTTTGCCGCGCCGGCTGCCGTCGCAAGCGGGAATTTATCCGGCTGCGGCAGATTCCGGCTTGTTTTCCCGGCCGAATCGAGGGATGTCTGTCTCTCAGGCATGATTTCCGGCGCGACGGATCGTTGCGGCCGGGGTGGGAACAAAGGGATAAAAACAATGTCGGCGGTCGGTGCCGCGCCATTTTATTTCGCACCTGCGGTCGAACGTCTCGACCGGGACAGTCTGCGCCGTCTTCAGCTCGAACGGCTGAGGGGAGCCCTGACCCGCGCCTATGGTGTCCCCCATTACCGCCAGGCCTTCGACCGCGCCGGGGTGCGGCCCGAGGACCTCGCCGTGCTGGAGGATCTCGCCCGTTTCCCCTTCACCACCAAGGCCGACCTGCGCGATACCTATCCGTTCGGGCTGTTCGCGGTGCCGCGCGAGCAGGTGGTGCGGCTGCATGCCAGTTCCGGCACCACCGGACGGCCGACCGTGGTCGGCTACACCGAGGGTGACATCGCCACCTGGGGTGAGCTGATCGCCCGTTCGCTGGCCTGCGCCGGGGTGCGGCCGGGCGACATCTTCCACAACGCGCTGGGCTATGGCCTGTTCACCGGCGGGCTCGGCTTTCATTACGGCGCCGAGCGGCTGGGCTGCGCGGTGGTGCCGATGTCGGGCGGCCAGACCGAGAAGCAGATCCAGTTGATCCGCGATTTCGGCGCCACCGTGATCAACGCCACCCCGTCCTACGCCCTCAATCTGGCCGAGACCGCGACCCGGCTGGGGATCGATCTGGCCGGCGGCAGCCTGCGCATCGGCATCTTCGGCGCCGAGCCCTGGTCGGAGACGATGCGGGGCGAACTCGACCGCCGGCTCGGCCTGCGGGCGATCGATTCCTACGGCCTGTCCGAGGTGATGGGGCCGGGGGTGGCGATGGAATGCAGCCACCGCCTCGGCATGCATGGCTGGGAAGACCATTTCCTGTTCGAGGTGATCGATCCCGAGACGCTGGAGCCGCTGCCGTTCGGCCAGCCCGGCGAACTGGTGATCACCCCGCTGACCAAGGAGGCCCTGCCGCTGGTGCGCTACCGCACCCGTGACATCGCCACCCTGACCGACGATCCCTGTCCGTGCGGCCGCACCCATCTGCGCATCCTGCGCGTCACCGGCCGCAACGACGACATGATGATCATCCGTGGCGTCAACGTCTATCCCAGCCAGGTCGAGGCCGTGCTGCTCGGGGTGGCGGGGCTGGCGCCGCATTACCAATTGATCCTGTCCCGTCAGGGCTGGCTCGACCATCTCACCATCGAGGCCGAGGCCGACGCGGTGGCCGGCGACGAGGAGCGCGGCCGGCTGGCCGCCCTGCTGCGCCACCACGTCAAGTCGCTGATCGGCGTCACCTGCGATGTTCGGGTCCACCCGCCCGGAACCCTGCCCCGTTCGGAAGGCAAGGCGGTGCGGGTGAAGGATCTTCGCCAGGAAGGGGCGTAGCGACCGGCGGGTTCGGGGGGACCTCGCCGAGTTTGCGCCCCTGCCCCCACCCCCGGGCCTCGTGCCCGGGGGTGGGTCATTTTCGCGGGCTCTGCCCGCACCCGCCAAGGGCCGAGGGCCCTTGGATCCCCTTCCTTGTTCTTCGTGCGGCAGACCCCCGCGCCCAAGCTGACAGGCCGGTCCGCGCCCGACCATCAGGGGGATCCAAGGGCCTTGCGGCCCTTGGCGGGCGTGGGCGGAGCCCACATCACCTTACAACCCTTCCAGTCGCCGCAGCACCGCGACGTCCTCGCCGACGGCGTCGAGGGTGGCGCGGTGGCGGTGGGCGAGGTCGGTGAGGGCCGAGAGGGCGGCTTCGATCCGGGTGGTGTCGCGGGCGAGGTCGTCGATCCGGCCGAGCAGGGTTTCGTTGCCGCGCTGGCTGTCGAGGAACAGGGCGCGGGCGGCCTCGATCCGCTCGCCGAGCTGGGCCAGCGACTTTTCCATTCCGCCGATCGAGGCGTGGGTCTTGCCCAGACTGGCCTTGGTGTCCTGGGCCAGTTTCTTGACCTCGGTCGCGACCACGGCGAAGCCGCGTCCGGCGTCGCCGGCCCGGGCCGCCTCGATGGTAGCGTTGAGGGCCAGCAGGTTGGTCTGGCTGGCGATGATGTCGATGATCTTCAGCACGTCGCGCAGGCCGGTCATCGCGCTGGACAGCGAGGTGAATTCCTCGGACAGGGCGGCGCTGTCGGCCAGCCGGACGGCGGCGCGGGCGTTCTCGCCCAGGGCGGTCTGAAGCTCCCCGGCGATGCCGCGGATCCGCGAGGTCTGGTCGAGCACCTGGGCGGCCTGCTGGTCGAGGTCGGTTCCGGCGTCGAACTGGGCCAGCATCCGTTCGATGATCCGGCTGCGCATCGCGTTCAGCACCTGCATCCGCCGCACCCCGCTGCGGATCATCTGGAAATAGCCGGCGAAGCGGGCGTAATGGACCGGGAAGCGGGCGATGAAGCGGTCGTCCACCGCCTCCTGCGGCGCGTCGAAGAACACGATCGCGGTCAGGGTCTGGTTGATGTTGATGCCGAACAGCTCGCCGAAGGTCGAGAAGCCGGCGACCGGGCAGGGCCACAGCCCGTCGAGGCCGGACAGGCGGGGCGCATTGTTGAGCCGGCGCAGGATGCAATCGTTGAGGATCGCCCCCAGCGGCCGGGGCTTGCCGCGCAGGAAGGCGGCGAGGTCGTGCCGGGTCTGCTCGACGAAGTCGGTGGCGCGCAGCAGCAGCAGGGTGTCGCCCGGATTGACGTCGCAGAAGAACGACACGCTGCCGCTGGCGGGATCGATCGCCGCCACCGAGCGGACGAACAGCTCGTCTTCCAGTTCGACGCCGAAACTGTGGCCGGCGAGGCGGTCTCCCACCCGTTCGGGGGCGATCCCAAGCGATTCGGCCAGCACGGACAGGAACGGCCGCACCTCCTGGGTCGCCGGGTCGAGCACGGTGTGGACGGTGCGGCGGTCGGGCTCGGCGTCGATCACCAGGAAGCTGCGCTCGGTCTTCTCGAAATTCTGGCTCTTCAGCACGCCGAAGCCGCGCCCGGGGCGCAGCTTGAGGAAGGCGATCAAAGCATGGTTTTCCAGCACCCCGTCGCCGTCGGACAGGTGGGTGGCCTTGAAATCGAGCTTGCCGCCGGCCGAGCCGCCGATGAACAGGCAGGGGAAGCGCCCGGTCTGGTAGACCGCCTCCATCAGATGGTTCTCGCAGGCCGACAGCCCATCGACGAAGGTCAGCGCCAGGGTGTCGCGGGCATCGATCGCGAAGGGCGGAGTCACCGTCGCCAGCGAGCGGGCGATGCGGCCGACCCGCTCGGCGCGGTCGAGGCTGGGGGCGCCGCGCCGGATGTCGTCATTGTACAGCGGCACGCGGTGCAGGCTGACCCCGGCCAGCAGATCGGGCGGCAGGATCTGCACCACCAGCGTGCCGGGCTCGACCGGCTGGTACAGGCAACCGCCGCCGCCGCCCAGTTCGCCGGCGGTGGACACCGCCAGCAGCGGGCAGCCACCGCTCAGCCGGCGCAGCGCCGTCACCGTCGCCGCGAAATCGATCGCCGGGGAGACGAAGGCCAGCACCAGCGCCGCCGCCGCGCCGTCGAAGCGGAAATCCTCCGCCGCCAGCCCGCTCAGCCTGCCGTCGCTCTCGCGCACCCGCAGGGGATGGCCGCCGGTCGTCACCGTGGCGGGGTCGGGAGTGCGGGGAACGTGGTTCATGATGGTTGCGCTCATTTCAACGGTCAGGTTCGGGCTAACCTAGAAGATCGTTCCGGGGGATGGTTACTGGCAAAGAGTGATAAGGCAGCCATGCTGACCTATGGCGCCGGAGATAGGTTTGAAGTCTTGTCAGGTGAACGCTTGAGGGCGGGGCTGGGATTTCCGTCCCTTATGCCGTGATTGAAATTGGCATTTTTCAATCAAGGAGATGGTCGGGGCGGGCGCGATCGCGATCCGGGGGCGCCAAACGACACCGGCCGGAGGGGAGATCCCTTCCGGCCGGTGAGCATGACGAACCAGCGGGGCCGGGTCGCGCCCGGCGCCGGTCTCAATAAGCGCGTTCGATGCAGAAATCGACCGCCTCGAACATCGCCTGACGGATCGGATTGTCGGGGAAGATCGCCAGGGCCTGCCGGGCGTCGTCGCCGTATTTGCGGGCGTAGTCGATGGTGGCGTCGATGCTGCCATGCTTGCGCAGCAGGGCGATGGCGTGGTCGAGGTCGCCATCGTTCTGGTCGAGCTTTTCGAGGCAGCGGCGCCAGAAGGTCTTTTCTTCCTCGTCGCCGGCATGGAAGGCGTGGATCACCGGCAGGGTGATCTTGCCCTCGCGGAAATCGTCGCCGACGGTCTTGCCCAGCACCGCCTGCTCCGACGAATAATCGAGGGCGTCGTCGATCAGCTGGAAGGCGACGCCGAGGCTGAGGCCATAGGCCGACAGCGCGTCCTCTTCCGCCTTGGGGCGGTCGGCCACCACCGCGCCGATCCGGCAGGCGGCGGCGAACAAAGCGGCGGTCTTCGAACAGATCACCTCGAGATAGGATTCGACGGTGGTCTCGGTGTCGTTGGCGGTGATCAGCTGCAACACCTCGCCCTCGGCGATCACCGAGGAGGCGCGCGACAGGATCGCCAGCACGGCGAGCGAGCCGTCCTCGACCATCAGCTCGAACGAGCGCGAGAACAGGAAATCGCCGACCAGCACGCTGGGCTGGTTGCCGAACAGGGCGTTGGCCGAGGCGCGGCCCCGGCGCAGCTCGGATTCGTCCACCACGTCGTCATGGAGCAGGGTGGCGGTGTGCAGCAGCTCGATCACCGCCGCCAGCTTGACGTGCCGCTCGCCCTGATAGCCGACCAGCCCGGCCGAGGCCAGGGTCAGCACCGGCCGCAGGCGCTTGCCGCCGGCGGCGATGATGTGGCCGGCGAGCTGGGGGATCAGCGCGATCGGGCTGTGCATATGCTCGACGATGGTGCGGTTGACCTTTTCCAGGTCGTCCTTGACCAGCGCCAACAGCCTGTCCAGGCTGCTGGTCGCGTGGCCGGCTTGATCGTCGACAGTGCCTGCAATCGCCACCACGGTCCTTCAACTCCTCGTACTTTGGCCCGGCGCGGGCCGCGCAAGAACATAGTGTTGCGGCGGAAAGGCGGTCAAGCGTACATCCGCCCCGCTGACCGTTTTTTGGGAGGGGGCATGAACCGAGCGGGCGAGGGGGTCGCCACCGAGGACCGGCTGCTCGGCGGGCGGGTGCGGCTGCGCCAGCCGGCCGATGGCTACCGCGCGGCGATCGATCCGGTGCTGCTGGCGGCGGCGGTGACCGCCACCCCGGGCGAGCGGGTGCTCGATCTCGGCTGCGGCGTCGGCGCGGCGGCGCTGTGTCTGCTGGCCCGCCGCCCCGATCTGCGGGTGACCGGGCTCGAACTCCAGCCGGAGCTGGCCGAACTGGCCCGCATCAACGCCGCCGCCAACGACCACGCCGACCGGTTCGAGGTGGTGACCGGCTCGGCACTGGCGCCGCCGGCCGCGATCGCCCCCGGCGGCTTCGCCCAGGTGATCACCAACCCGCCCTTCGCCCTCGCCGGGGCGGGGACGGTGCCGCCCGACCGCTCGAAGGCCCTGGCCCATGTCGAGGCCGGGTTCGACCTCGCCGGCTGGATCCGCGCCGCCGCCCGCGCTTTGGCGCCGAAGGGGCGGCTGTGGGTGATCCACCGTGCCGACCGCCTCGATGCCCTGCTGGCGGCGTTCGCCGGGCGGGGGCTGGGCGAGGTGCGGGTGCTGCCGTTGTGGCCGAAGGCGGGGCGGCCGGCGGGGCGGGTGATCGTCTCGGCCCGCAAGGGGTCGCGGGCGCCGTTCGCGCTGCTGCCGGGGCTGGTGCTGCATCGCGACGACGGCGGCTACAGCCCGGCGGCCGAGGCGGTGCTGCGCGACGCCGCCGCGCTCGGCGGAGACTGAAAAAGAAGCGGGCTCTGCCCGCGCCCGCCAAGGGCCGCAAGGCCCTTGGATCCCATTCCCTTGGCGCCTCCGTGCCCGACCGTCAAAGGGTTCCAAGGGCCCCCGGCCCTTGGCGGGCGCGGGCGGAGCCCGCTTTATCTCCGGGACCTTGCGCCCGAGCCAAAAATGGCGCTAAGGTCTTCCCCTTTCGTTATTCCTGCCAATTGGATGTTCGCCATGTTCAAGGGATCGCTCACCGCTCTCATCACTCCCTTCCGCCGGGGGCGGGTCGATGAGAAAGCGTTCCAGGACCTGGTGGCGTGGCAGATCGCCGAGGGCACCGACGCGCTGGTGCCGTGCGGCACCACCGGCGAATCGCCGACCCTGACCCCGGCCGAGCACATCCGGGTGATTGAGCTCTGTCTCGAAGTGGCGCGCGGCAAGGTGCCGGTGATCGCCGGCACCGGCTCGAACTCGACCGACGAGGCGATCGAGCTGACCCGCCATGCCCGGATCGCCGGGGCCGACGCCGCCCTGGTGGTGGCGCCCTATTACAACAAGCCGAGCCAGGAAGGGCTGTTCCGCCATTTCGAGGCGATCGCCGCTTCGGTCGATATTCCGATCGTGGTCTACAACATTCCCGGCCGCTCGGTGATCGACATCTCGGTCGAGACCTTCGAGCGGCTGGCGACGATCCCGACCATCGTCGGCATCAAGGACGCCACCGCCAAGCTCGACCGGCCGTTGCAGATCCGCTCCCGCCTCGGCGACCGCTTCTGCCAGCTGTCGGGCGAGGACGCCACCGCGATCGCCTTCAACGCCCAGGGCGGCGTCGGCTGCATCTCGGTGACCTCGAACGTCGCGCCGGCTTTGTGCGCCAAAATGCAGGCGGCGTGGGCGGCGGGCGATCTCGCCACCTGCTTCGACCTGCGTGACCGCCTGATGCCGCTGCACGAGGCGCTGTTCTGCGAAACCAGCCCGGCCCCGGTCAAGTACGCCTTCAGCCTGCTCGGGCGCGGCACCGCCGAGCTGCGCCTGCCGCTGGTCGAGGCCTCGCCCGCCGCCCAGGCCAAGGTCGAGGCCGCGATGCGCGGTCTCGGCCTGATCTGACCGGAGAGCGACGATGGCGCTGCCAGCCCGGATCGCCGCGCAGAACCGCCGGGCCCGACATGATTACTTCATCCTGTCCGAGATCGAGGCCGGCATCATCCTGGTCGGCACCGAGATCAAATCGCTGCGGGCCGGCAAGGGCAACATCAACGAAGCCTATGCCGGGCCGATGCAGGACGAGCTGTATCTGTTCAACGCCTACATCCCCGAATACCAGTCGAAGATGCCGTTCCCGCACGAAACCCGGCGGCCGCGCAAGCTGCTGGTGCACAAGCGGGAACTGGCCAAGTTGCTGGGCGGCATCACCAAGGACGGGATGACCCTGGTGCCGCTCGACATCCATTTCGTCGATCGCGGCTATGCCAAGGTCCAGCTCGGCCTCGCCAAGGGCAAGAAGCTGCACGACAAGCGCGAGGCGATCAAGGAACGCGACTGGAACCGCGACAAGGCCCGCCTGATCCGCGACAAGGGGCGGGAATAGGGCCGATCGCCCCGGTTCGGCCCGGCCCGGAGGCGATGCCCCCGGGCCGCCACTGGTCCCCCCGGATCAGCTGGCGAGCGGGCAGAAGGTATTGGACTGGGAATCCAGCCCCCACAGGGTGCCGTTCTCCATGTCGAACCACCAGCCATGCAGGGTCAGCTGCTTCTGACCGACCCGTTCCCGCACCCAGGGGAAGGTCATCAGGTTGGCGAGCGAGATCGCCACGGTTTCCATTTCGCACATCCGGCGGGCGCTGTCGGCGGTTTCGCCGGCGCTGAGGGCCAGGGCCATGCAGCGGTCGCGCGCGGCGCGGGCGATCCCCATCCAGGGACGGACGAAATCGGTGCCGTCGGCCGGGTCGTCCTCGACCAGGGCCCGCACCCCGCCACAGCCGCTGTGGCCCAGCACCACCACATGCTCGACCATCAGCTTGCGCACGGCGAACTCGATCGCCGCCGAGGTGCCGTGATAGGTCCCGGCGGTCTCGAACGGTGGCACCAGATTGGCCACGTTGCGGATCACGAACATTTCTCCCGGCTGGGTGCCGAACAGCAACCCGGGATCGACCCGCGAATCCGAACAGCCGATCAGCAAAGCTTTTGGCTTTTGGCCCCCCACGGCCAAAGACCGGAACAACTCCCGATTATCCTCGAAATAGGTGGCGCGGAAGTTCCGGAACCCCTCGATCAAACGATCCATTGCAACATCCCTGCTCCAACATCCGGCCGAGTCACTTAGCACATCGCGCGGGCCGCGAACATCCCCGGTGACTTCCAGATGACAAGATGGCATGCCTTGCAAAAAAGGCGGGGTTCCCTCCTGCGGCGGCGGCCCGCCCTCTGGGTTGCACATCCTCTTGCGTTAGGAAAGTTTCGATGTTCGCCTTCTCCAAAATCGCCGGGGCGCTGACCGAGCCGGCCCTGTTGGTGTTCCTGCTGGTGGCGATCGGCACCGCCCTGTTGTGGCGGCCGTGCTGGCTGCGCCTCGGCCGGGCCCTGCTGACCCTGACCGTGGCGCTGCTGCTGCTGCTCGGGCTGGTGCCGCTCGACCGCTGGCTGGCCACCGCGCTGGAGGACCGCTTCGCCGCGCCCGCTCCGCTGCCGGAGCGGGTCGATGGCATCCTGGTGCTGGGGGGGGCGATCGACCCGGTGGTCAGCACCGCGCGCGATCAGGTCACCGTCAATTCCGCCGCCACCCGGCTGACCGCGCTGCCGGCGCTGGCGGCGCGCTATCCCAACGCCCGGCTGGTGTTCAGCGGGGGCTCCGGGCTGGTGCTGCGGCCGGAGCTGGCCGAGGCCGATCAGGTCGCCCGCTTCTATCGCGAGATCGGCTTCGCCGCCGACCGGATCGAACTGGAGCGGCAGTCGCGCAACACCCGCGAAAACGCGCTCTACACCAAGGCGCTGGTCGCGCCGCGCCCGGGCGAGACCTGGCTGCTGGTGACCTCGGCGCTGCACATGCCCCGCGCGGTCGGCTGCTTCCGCGCCGTCGGCTGGCCGGTGCTGCCCTATCCGGTCGATTACCACACCACCGGGGACGGGGCGGCGCCGTCCCTCAACCCCTTCGCCACCCTGGCCGGGCTGGGGACGGTGGGACATGAACTGATCGGGCTGGCGGTCTATCGTCTGCGCGGCTGGAGCCCGGCCCTGCTGCCGGCGCCATAGCGGGCTCCGCCCGTACCCGCCAAAGGCCGAAGGCCCTTGGATCCCTTTCCCTGTCCTTCGCGCGGCAGACACCCGCGCCCAAGCTGACAGGCCGCTCCGCGCCCGACCCTCAATGGGATCCAAGGGCCTTGCGGCCCTTGGCGGGGGTGGGCGGAGCCCACATTTAGTCGCGGGCGAGGGCGCGGGACAAAGCGGCGAGGCGGCCGAACGGCGCGACGCCGGGGGGGAGGTCGATCCGGCCGGCGCGGCGCAGTCCGTCGCGGCCGAAGCGGTCGCGCACCGCCTGGACCAGCCATTGCTCGGCCTGGGCGTGGCGGCGGTCGCCGGCCTGATCGGCATGGCGGTCGAGGGCGGCGATCAATTCGGCGATGCCCTGGTCGGCCGGGGCGGACACCGCCAGCACCGGCACGGTCCAGCCGGCGCGGGGGGTGAGGGCGAGGGCGGCGGCGACGTCGGCGCAGGCCCGGGGCGCGGCGGCGAGGTCGGCCTTGGTCACCACCACGATGTCGGGGATCTCGGCGATGCCGGCCTTCATGAACTGGAGGCTGTCGCCCGAGCCGGGCTGGACGCAGAACAGCACGCTGTCGACCAGGGCGGCGACGTCGGTTTCCGACTGGCCGACCCCGACCGTCTCGATCAGCACCCGGTCGAACAGGGCCCGCATCAGCACCATCGCCGCCACGGTCAGTTCGGCCAGCCCGCCCAGGCGGTCGCGCGCCGCCATCGAGCGGACGAACACCCCCTGGTCGTCGGGATCGGTGGCGAGGCGGGTGCGGTCGCCGAGCAGGGCGCCGCCGGAACGGCGCGAGGAGGGATCGACCGCGATGCAGCCGACGGTCAGCCCGGCGGCGCGCCAATGCTGGATCAGCCGGCTCATCAGGGTCGATTTGCCGACCCCGGGCGGGCCGGTCAGGCCGATCACCCGCCCCCGTGCCGCCTGATGGGCTTCGTCGAGCAGGGCCAGGGTGGCGGGATCGTCGGGGGCGGTTTCGAGGCGGGACAAGGCGCGGGCCAGCGCCGGCTTGCCGCCGGCCCGGAGCGCGTCGAGCCCCGCCATCCCGATCACGCCGGCTGGATCGCCGACAGCCGCCACGGGCCGCCGGTTTCGGCGCGGACGAAGGTCCAGGCCTCGGTGTGGTGCTGCGGCACCACCTGGCTGCCGCCGATCACCGCGCCATTGTCGCGGCGGACCATGTAATCGAGGCAGTCGAAGCCAAGACGGGCGGTGAGGTATTCAAAGCCCGGCTCGCGCCAGCTTTCCATCACCTCGCCCCGGCGCAGCACCACCCGCTCGACCCGGTTGACGATGCCCTCGGCGGCGTTCTGGGCGAGGTCGTTGGCCAGAGAGGCGGCCATCTCCGGGGTGGCCCACTGTCGCAGGGCGTTGATGTCGCCGACGCTCCAGGCCTGCTGCACCCCGAGCAGCACCTGGGTGAATTCCCCCTGATCGCTTTCGGTCGGCTCGAACGCGCGCTCGGCCGGGGCGGGCGGCGGCGGGGCGGCGGGGCGGGTCGAGGCCGCCGGGGTCAGATCGAGCTGGGGCTCGCGCGGGCCGGGCTCGTGGCGCGGGGTGAATTGCGGCTCGCGGGCGCCGCCGAGGGCGGGACCGGCATAGGCGTTGCGGCCGAGCCCGACCGGGGCGGCATAGGGATTGGGGCCGGCGGGGGCGCGGCCACGGAACAGCTTGTAGGCCAGCCACAGCAGGCCGCCGATCACCCCGACCTGCAACAGCAGGCCGATGATGCCGGCGGTGGGGGAGGCATCGACCGCCTGGGCCAGCGCCGGGTCATGGCCGAACAGCAGGCTGCCGAGGCCGACGCCGACCAGCCCGCCGGTCAGGCCGGCCAGGAACGGGCTGCGCTGGGCGAAGCCGGGCTTGGCCATCGCGGCGGCGGGAGCGGCGGCGGCATAGCCGGGATTGGCGGCCGAATAGCCCGGAGCGGCCGGCGACGGCGTCGGCGCGGCATAGGGGCGTGGCGAGGCGTAGGGGGTGGCGGAATTGGGGATGCCGGCCGGCTGGAGCGGCTGGGCCTCGACATTGCCGGTGCGCGGCGCGGCCTGGGGCGGCGGCGGCGGGGCGGCGTTGGCGCGGGCGGCGGAGGGCGAGGGCGGCGCCAGGGTGCCCATCGGCAGGGTGGAGGGATCGATGCTCTTCGATCCGCGCGAGCCGGCGGTGGTGCCGCTCGCCTTCGAGGTGGTACCGGCCTTGGCCAGGGCCTCGCCGGCCCCGGTCAGCGCCAGGGCCAACGCGACCAGGGCGGAGAGCACAATCTGCCTCATCTCGAGTCCTCAACTGAAAAAGGGAAATCCCTCCCTAAGGTGGGAGGGATTCGCCCGAATGCAAATCCGTGATGCCCGCAAGCCGCTCAGTTGCCGGCCGGGTCGCCCTGCAACCGGCTGGCCAGCGAGGCGGCCATGAACGGGTCGAGATCGCCGTCGAGCACGCCCTGGGTATCCGAGGTCTCGACGTTGGTGCGCAGGTCCTTGACCATCTGGTAGGGCTGAAGCACGTAGGAGCGGATCTGGTGGCCCCAGCCGATGTCGGTCTTCTGGTCCTCCAGCGCCTGGGCGGCGGCCTCGCGCTTCTGCAACTCGGCCTCGTAGAGGCGGGCGCGCAGCATTTCCCACGCCCGGGCCCGGTTCTGGTGCTGCGACCGCTCCATCTGGCAGGCGGCGACGATGCCGGTCGGGATGTGGGTGATGCGCACCGCCGAATCGGTCTTGTTGACGTGCTGGCCGCCGGCGCCGGACGAGCGGTAGGTGTCGATGCGGCAGTCGCTTTCGTTGACCTGGATGTCGATGCTGTCGTCGATCACCGGATAGACCCACACCGAGGAGAAGCTGGTGTGGCGCCGCGCCGCGCTGTCATAGGGGGAGATGCGCACCAGCCGGTGCACCCCGCTTTCGGTCTTCAGCCAGCCATAGGCGTTGTGGCCGAGGATGCGGACGGTGGCCGACTTGATCCCGGCCTGTTCGCCCGGGCTTTCTTCCAGCCACTCGACCTTGTAGCCGTGCTGCTCGGCCCAGCGGGTGTACATCCGCAGCAGCATCTGCGCCCAGTCCTGCGACTCGGTGCCGCCGGCGCCGGCATTGATTTCGATGTAGCAATCGTTGTGGTCGGCCTCGCCCGACAGCAGGGTCTCGAGTTCCATCTTGCCGGCCCGTTCGCGCAGCGCCCGCACCATCGCCTCGGCGTCGTCGACCACGGTGGAATCGCCCTCGGCCTCGCCCAGCTCGATCAGTTCGAGCAGCTCGGCCAGTTCGCGCTCGGCGGCGCGGCAGCCCGAGATCTGGGTGTCAAGCTCGGTGCGCTCGCGCATCACCTTCTGGGCCCGCTCGGCGTCCGACCACAGGTCGGGATTCTCGGCGGCGGCGTTGAGTTCGTCCAGCCGCACCAGCGCCTCGTCCCAGTTGAGATGGCGCTTCAGGAGCGCGACGGAGCGCTGAATGTCCTGGGCGAGCGATTCGATTTCGGCCCGCATGGCTGGTCCCCTCGACGAGAAAATAAGCCGTTCTTTTTAGGAAACTCGGGCGCGGATGGCAACTGCGCAAAGTGCGGGCGGTCGGGCACGGAGGCGACAGGGGAACGGGTTCCAAGGGCCGACGGCCCTTGGCGGGTGGGGGCGGAGCCCACGTCCGGCGGTCAGAACAGGAATGAATCGACGTCGGCCTCGGCATCGGCGGCGGTGGCGGCGGCGGCGCCGGACTCGCCGACATTGAACATCTCGTGGATGTCGCGTTCGCTCGACATGGTGTAGTGGTGGCCGAGCAGGCGATGGATCTGGTCGCGCACGCTGGCCGGATCGACCCCGCCCGGCACCGCCCGTTCGGCCACGGCGGTCAGGCGGCGGGCCAGCGCGGCCACCCCCTCCTGCAGGCTGTGTTCGCGGTCGAAGCCCTGGCTGGCATCGTCGAGCAGGCGGGCGACCCCGTCGCAGGCGTGGGTCAGCTCGGTGAGGGTGGCGGCCAGTTCACCGCTCAGGAGACGCAGCGGCGGCAGGGTGGAGCCGATCGCCTCGGCCAGGGTGGCGGCGGTGCGGTATTCCTGCTCGGACCGCTCGGCGATCGCGGCGGCCTCGGCGGTGGCGGCGTCGATCGCCCCGCCGATCTGGCGGGAAATCTCCTCGGTGCGGCGCGAGCAGGCGCGCAGTTCCTGCGCCACCACCCCGAGGGCATGGCCGGCGCTGCCGAGCCGGCCGCATTTGAAGGTGGCGTTGAGCCCCATGATGCGCAGGTCGGCATCGATCGAGCGCAACTCGCCCAGGTCGCTGGCGATCTCGGCGAACACCCCCGATACCGCGGTGATCTGGATCCGCATCCGCTCGTCGGCCTGACAATAGCTTTGCAGCAGGGTGGCGGCGCGGTCGACATCGTGGGCGACGTCCTCGATGAAGCCGCCGTCGCCGCCGCCGCCGAACAGGGTGCGGGCCTCGTTCAGCATCGCGGCGGCATCGTGGCCGAGCCCGGCCAGATTGCTCTTCAGGTCCTCGATCGCCTGACGGAAATCGGCGGTGGCGCGATTCATCTGCTCGATCTGGAGGGCGCAGACCGCCGCCGCCACCCGCCGTCCCTCGCCGGGGTCGAATCCGGCGGCGCGGGCGCCCGCCTCGTCGAGCAGGGCGGCGACCTGAGCGAGCGCGGTGCGGACATGCTCGAACCGCTGCGAGGTCAGGTCGTTGATCTGGAGCGCGGAAATGCAGCGCGACACCCGCTCGGCGATCACCTTGGTGCGGCTTTCGATCTCGGGCAGGGCGGCGCGGGCGCGCTGGCGGCGGCGCGACAGTTCGGCGACCTGACCGCCGAGCCGTCCGCCGATCCGTTCCAGCTCGGCGGAATCATTGCCCTGGAAGCGGGCCGCCGCCTGCCGCGCCGTCGCCAGCGCCCGGTCGAGGGCGCCGAGGCGGGCCTGGGTCTGGTCGAGGGTGGCGGCGGCGAGCTGGTGCAGCCGGTCGATGTCGCGGGTGAAGACGGTGAAGTCGATCCCCTCGGCGGTGATCTGGGCGGCATGGATCTTGGCGTTGGTGCCGAGGGCCGAAATCTCGTCGATGATCTTGGCCAGCACCGCCAGCGGACGGGCCACCGCCCCGGCGCCGCGATCGAGCCGGCTCAGCCCATCGACCACCTCGTGGGTTTCCGAGGAAATGGTCAGCAGGCTGCGCTGGCCTTCGGCCAGGGTGCGTTCGGCCTGGGCGCCCTCGTCGCGCTCCAGCAGATCGGACAGGACGGCGAAGCGGCTGGAACCGCCGCCGAGCGCCCCGCGCGCCGAGGCCAGGGCGTCGCCGAGGGCAATGAAGGCGGTCTCGTTGGGGGCGACCAGTCGGATGATGTCGTCGCCGATCGCCGCGAGTTCGGCGGCGAGCGGGGGGAGGGGGGCGCGGGGCGATTCGAACCCGTCCATCAGCGTCCCCCCGACGCGACGGCGGCGGGATCGGCATCGACGCGGACGATCTCGCGCGGGATCTGGCTGAGCGGGAGCACCCGGCTGACCCCGCCCCGGGCGATCGCCTCCTTGGGCATGCCGAACACGATGCAGCTCTCCTCGTTCTGGGCCACGGTATAGGCACCGGCGGCATGCATTTCCGCCATGCCGGTGGCGCCGTCGTCGCCCATCCCGGTCATGATGATGCCGACCGCGTTGGCGCCGGCGCAGCTGGCGGCCGAACGGAACAGCACATCGACCGAGGGGCGGTGGCGCGACACCAGCGGCCCGTCCTTGACGGTGACGTAATAGCGCGCCCCGCTGCGCTGGAGCAGGGTGTGGCGGTTGCCGGGGGCGATCAGGACGCGGCCGCGCAGCACCGCGTCGCCGTCGCTGGCCTCCATCACCGTCACCGCGCACAATCCGTCGAGGCGGCGGGCGAAGGCGGTGGTGAAATGTTCCGGCATGTGCTGGACGATGACGATGCCGGGGCTGTCGGGCGGCAATTGTTCCAGCACCTCGCGCAGGGCCTCGGTGCCGCCGGTCGAGGCACCGATGCAGATCACCTTCTCGGTGGTGCGGGCCATCGCTCCGGCGCCGGGACGGGGGGCGGGCACCACCGCGTCGGCCGACAGCTTTGGCGCCGGGCCGGTGCCGTTTCCGGCGGGGGGCCGACGCGCGGCGCGCGGCGCCAGCCGGCAGTGCGAGGCCGCCTTGATCGCGTCGCAGATGCGGACCTGGGATTCGAGCAGGAACTGGCGGGTATCGACGCGCGGCTTGACGATGATGTCGACCGCCCCGGCCTCCAGCGCCTGCAACGCCGTTTCCGAGCCTTCCTCGGTCAGTGACGAGCACATCACCACCGGGATCGGATGCTGGGCCATGATCCGGCGCAGGAAGCTGATGCCGTCCATCCGCGGCATCTCGACATCGAGGGTGATGACGTCGGGCACCTCCTCGCTGATCAGGCGGGCGGCGGCGTAGGGGTCGGCGGCGGTGCCCATCACCTCGAGGTTTGGATCGGATTCGATCACGCTTTTCATCGCCTGCCGCACCGTGGCGGAATCATCGACGATCAGGACCCGGATCTTGAGAGCCATGGGCGGTCATCTCCGCATGAAGACGGCGGTGGCGACATGGGTCAGAGGCAGGGTGCTCCCCAGCACGGATTCGCTGTGGCCGACGAACAGGTAGCCGCCCGGCCGCAGGTGCCGGCACAGCTTGGACAACACCGTGTGCTGAGTAGGCTTGTCGAAATAGATCAGCACGTTGCGGCAGAAGATCACGTCCATGTCCTGTTCAAGCGGATAGTCGGAATCCATCAGGTTGAGATGGCCGAAATGCACCCGCTGGCGTAGCTCCGGCACCAACCGCACGGTTGGGCGGTTGCGATCGCGCGAGCGGCGCAGGTAACGCTTGGCCAACTCGGGCGGGATCGCCGCCGCCATCTCTTCAGGATATATCGCTTGTTTGGCTTGGGCTAGGACTTCCGTGCAGATGTCGGTGGCAAGGATGTCGAACGGGAAGGTCGGTTTGCCGTTGGCGCGGCCGTACTCGCTCAGCACCATCGCCAGGGTATAGGGCTCGGCCCCGGTGGCGCAGGCGGCGCTCCACAGCTTGAGCGGCCGGTTGCTGCCGGGCCGGTGCGGGCGGGTGGCGAGATCGGGCAGGGCGGTGTTGACCAGGAAGCGGAAATGATTGTTCTCGCGGAAGAACTCGGTCTTGTTGGTGGTGATCGCGTCGATCAGGTCGGTCAGTTCCTGATGGAGGTTGCCGTCGTCGAACAGGTGGCGGCAATAATCGTTGAGGGTGGGCAGAGCCAGCACCCGGGCCCGCCGGCGCAGCCGTCCCTCGACCATCACCTTCTTGGCGGGGGGGATGCGGATGCCGCAATGGGTCTGGATCAGCGATCCGAGCCGGTTGAAATCGCGGTCTGACAGGCGGTCTTCGGAAGGAGAGGCGTCATCCATTCTGGGCGGGTCCTCGGCGGGCGGAAAGAATTGAGTCAGGTTTCGAGCGGAATCTGGGCGATTTCCTCGCTCGACAGCAGTTTGGCGAGGTCGAACACGATCACGAAGGCCCCATTGCGGCGGCCGATGGCGCGGATATAGTCCGACCGCCAGCGCACGCCCACCTCGGGCGGGCCTTCCAGTCCCTGCTCGTCGAGCGCGGTGACTTCGAACACCCGGTCGGCGACCATCCCTAGAGTGATCTGGCGCTGATCGAGTTCGACTTCAAGCACCACGATGCGGGTGTTTTCGGTCGGCGGCACCGCCGGCAGGCCGAGCTTGCGGCGCAGATCGATCACCGGCACCCCCTGACCGCGCACATCGATCATCCCGGCGAGGAAGTCGGGGGCGTTGGGCAGCCGGGCCAGCGGGCACAGGTCGAGGATCTCCCGCACCTGTTCGACCCCCAGCGCGAAGGTCTCGCGGTCGATGCCGATGGTGACGTACTGGGCGGTGTCGGATCTGCTGATGCTGGTGACGGTCATCTCGCCTCTCCGCGATCGGGACCGGGCGCGGGGGGGGGGGGGGGGGCCCCCCCCCCCCCCGCCTCGGGGTCAGAACTGCACATAGCGCGAATCAAGCTCGTCGGCGGGACTGCCGCTTTCGAGATTGAGCGCCACCCCCCGCCGCGCCGGGGCCGTCGGCTGGGCCCGGGTCGGCGCGGTCACCGCCGGCGTCGCCGACGCGGCGGTGGGCCGGGCGGGCCGGCGTCGCGCCGGGCGCTGGCCGGCGGCCGCGTCGAGACGGAAATAGGAAATGGTCGATTGCAACTGCTCCGACTGCGAGGCCAGTTCCTCGGAGGTGGCGGCCATCTCCTCGGAGGCGGCCGAGTTCTGCTGGGTCACCTTGTCGAGCTGCTGGATCGCCTGATTGATCTGCTCGGCACCGACATCCTGCTCGCGGCAGGCGGCGCTGATTTCCTCGACCAGTTCGGCGGTCTTGCGGATATCGGGCACCAGCCGCGACAGCATGTCGCCGGCCTCGCGCGCCACCTTGACCGATTCCGACGACAGGGTGCTGATCTCGGCCGCCGCGCCCTGGCTGCGCTCGGCCAATTTACGCACCTCGGAGGCGACCACGGCGAAACCCTTGCCATGCTCGCCGGCCCGCGCCGCCTCGATCGCGGCGTTGAGGGCGAGCAGGTCGGTCTGGCGGGCAATCTCCTGCACGATCGAGATCTTCTCGGCGATGATCTGCATTGCCGAGACGGTCTTGCCCACCGCCTCGCCCGAGGTCAGGGCGTCCTTGGCCGACTGGCGGGCGATCTTCTCGGTCTGGGCGGCGTTCTCGGCGTTCTGCTTGATGTTGGCGGCCATCTGCTCCATCGAGGCCGAGGCCTCCTCGGCGGCGGCGGCCTGCTCGGTCGAGCCCTGCGACAGTTGTTCGGCGGCGGAGGACAGTTCCTGGCTGCCGCTGGCGACGTTGTCGGCGGCGCCCAGCGCATCCGACACCACCCCGCGCAGCTTGAGGTTCATCGCGTTGAGGGCATCGACCAGATCCTTGATCTCGTCGTTGCTGGTGACGCTGACCTGGTTCTGACTGAGGTCGCCGCTGGCCACCGCATTGGCCAGCCCGACCGCCTTGCCCAGGCCGCGCGAGATCGCGATCGCGATGTAAAACGCCGCCCCGAGCGAGATCACGATCGAAGCGATCAGCAGGGCGATCAATTGCAGTCGCAGCGAGGCGTATTGTTCATAGGCGTCGTTGTTGGCCGTTTTCATGTCCTCGGCGGCACGGTTGGATAATTCGGCCAGCTGTTCATTGAGCGTCACGTAGATTTCACGCGATTCACCAATGGAGAGAGCGGTCGCCTTGGTGTCGGAATTGATCGCGGACAGCTCGGCGATCTGCCCGAACAGGGAATCCCACCGCTGGAACCGGTCGGCGGCGAGGTCGAGGGCGCGGCGATCCTCGTCGCCGACCGTCGCATGCCGCAATTGGTCGAGCTGTTGGCGGGCCTGGGATTCCGCGGTGCGGGCGCGTTCCAGATAAAGCGCGGTCTGCCGGTCGTCGTTGGTCAGAATCGCGCCGCGCAGGGCGGCCTGGGCCGCGCGCAGCTGGGTGGTGAGGCGGCGGACCTGATGGACGAGGCGGAGTTGATCCGGGGTGGGAGCCGTGCTGCCTTCAAGCCGCGAGAGCAGGGGCTGCAGCGCCTCGAAAAGCCCATCCATCGCCGGGGTCGCCTCGGCACGATCCAGTTCGCTGGCCCGGTCGTTGGAGCGAATTCGGGCCAGTTCATGCAGACGCTTCTGGGTTGCGCGGTATTTCTCAAGGTTCAATGAAACGGAATCGAATTTTTTTTGAATGGAATCAGGCGCATTTTTTAGAAATTCATCGATCATCTTCATCATCTCAACCCGGTGTCCCTCCTGGTTGGCGATGAATTTTTCGACATCCTGCTCGCTGTTGACGAGCAGCATGTTTTTTTCCGATCGGGTCATGTCGCTCAATTTGTTCTTGATCAGGGCGATCAATTCCTGACGGTGAGCCGGTCCATTGACCAGGGAATCCATCGTCGCGTGCAGGTCGGACAGGCCGTTGATCGCGGCTCCGGTCGCGATCAACAGCAACAGGATCAGAATGCCAAAGGCAGCGGCCAGTTTGGTCTTGACGGTTATGCGCATGATCCCCCCCTTTCAGGTGCGGATGGTGGCCCTTGCCAGGGACAGTCTGTCACTCCGCCCAGGACATCGTCCCGCCCGCGCGGCGGTCACGCGGCTAACGGTGGTGCTGGCATGACAGGGACGGATGGTGATGCCGGTCATCGAGATCCTCCGGCCCCGCACAAGTCGATCATAGCGCACTCAAAGGTAAAGAAAGGGTACCGGGACGGCAGTGAAAGACCGTCCCGGCCGGAATTCAAAACTGGACGTAGCCGGAATCCAGGTCGTCGGCCGGATTTCCGCTCTCGAGGTTGAGTTTGACTCCCTTGCCCGTTCCACCTGAGGGCTTGTTCTTTCCCGCGCTCTTCCCGCTCGGGGTGATGTGGGCGACGGCGGGGACGCCGCGGGCCGGCCGCGTCGTCAGCGCGTGACCGGTGGCCGGGCGGGAGGAACGCTTGCGGTCCTGGCCGTCGAGGCTGAAGTAGGAAATGGTCGATTGCAGCTGCTCGGCCTGGGACGCCAGTTCCTCGGAGGTGGCGGCCATCTCCTCGGAGGCGGCCGAGTTCTGCTGGGTCACCTTGTCGAGCTGCTGGATCGCCTGATTGATCTGCTCGGCGCCGATGTCCTGCTCGCGACAGGCGGCGGTGATCTCCTCGACCAGTTCGGCGGTCTTCTTGATGTCGGGCACCAGCTTGGACAGCATGTCGCCGGCCTCGCGCGCCACCTTGACCGAGTCGGACGACAGGGCGCTGATCTCGGCCGCCGCGCCCTGGCTGCGCTCGGCCAGCTTGCGCACCTCGGAGGCGACCACGGCGAAGCCCTTGCCGTGCTCGCCGGCCCGTGCCGCCTCGACCGCCGCGTTGAGGGCCAGCAGGTCGGTCTGGCGGGCGATCTCCTGCACGATCGAGATCTTTTCGGCGATGGTCTGCATCGCCGAGACGGTCTTGGTCACCGCCTCGCCCGACACCTGGGCGTCGCGGGCCGACTGACGGGCGATTTTTTCGGTCTGCGAGGCGTTTTCGGCATTCTGTTTGATGTTGGAGGCCATCTCCTCCATCGAGGCCGAGGCCTCCTCGGCGGCCGAGGCCTGCTCGGTCGAACCCTGCGACAATTGCTCGGCGGCGGAGGACAGTTCCTGGCTGCCGCTGGCGACGTTGTCGGCGGCGGTCATCGCGTCCGACACCACCGAGCGCAGCTTCTCCAGCATGGTTTCGAGGGCGATGCCGAGGGTATCGACGTCGGACATCCGCTTCGCCGTCACCGCGAGGTCGCCGGCGGCGATCCGTTCGGCCACCGCGGCGGTGGCGCGCAGGTTGGCGGTCATGCCGTTGAGCGAGTCGATCAGGTCCTTGATTTCGTCGTTGGTTTCGGTGGTGACGGTCTGGCCGAGATCGCCGAGCGCCACCGCGTTGGCCAGCCCGACCGCCTTGCCCAGGCCGCGCGAGATCGACAGGGCGATGTACAGGGCGGCACCGACCGCGATCAGCAGCGACACCGTCACCAGGATGATCAGTTGCAGCCGCAAGGAGGCGTAGGTCGCTTCGGCCCCGGATTGGGCTTCGCTCATCAGTTCACTGTTGCGGGCGGCCAACGCATCGAGTTGATCGTTGGTCGCGGTGAACAGCTTGCGCCCCTCACCGCCGGACAGGGCTATCGCCTTGCTGTCGGAGTTGATCGTGCTCAACTCAACCATTTTCGCCAGCACGGTGTCCCAGCGTTGGAAGCGGTCGGCGGCCGTGTCGAGCATGCGGCGGTCCTCGTCGCCGACGCCATGGCGCAGGGCGTCGAGTGCTTGACGGGCCTCGGCGTTGTAGTTGCGGGTTTGCGACAGGAATTCGGTGGTTTCCTTGTCGTCGCTGGTCAGCATCGACTGGCGCAGGTTGCTCTGGGCGGCACGCAGCAGGGTGGTGATGCGGCGCACCTGATGGGCGATGCGGATCTGCTCGGCCGGTGCCGACGCAGTGTTCTCCGCTCGCGTCGCCAACGGTGCCAGCGCGTCGAGCAGGGCGTTCATTGCCTGCCGTCCCTCGGCGCGGTCGAGTTCAGCGGCCTGGGCATTGGAACGGATCCGGCCCAGTTCGCGGATTTTGTCCTGGACAATACGGTATTTTTCGATGTTGGCGGTGACCTGGGCGAAGCGCTTGCGTCCTTCGTCGGTGGCGATGGCGGTGTAATCGTCGATCAGCTTCGCCAGTTCGATACGGCTGGCCTCTTCCTTGGCGATATGCTCCTCGACTTCCTGGTTGGATCCGGCCAGCAGCATGTTCTTCTGGTGCCGGAGCATGTCGAGCATCTTCCGGCTGATCTGGGTGGTCAGATACTGGCGTTGCACCGGCCCCTTGATCAGTTCGTCCATCGTCTCGTTGAGTTGTGACAGGCCGTTGATCGCCGATCCCGTCGCGACCATCAGCAGCAGGATGATCACCCCGAAGGCGGCGGCCAGTTTTGCTTTGACGGTGATGCGCATCTCAAAGTCCTTTCTGGAACGGTCTCGGCCAAGCGCCGCCTCGGGTCAGGGCGCGAACAGGCGGATGATGTCGGGGATGACGATGAAATCGGTTCCCCGCCGGCCGATTCCCTTGACGTATTCCGCCGGCCATTTCATGCCGAGGTCCGGGGTCTGCTCGATGGTGGCGTGGGCGATCTCGGTGACTTCGTAGACCTTGTCGGCCAGCAGCCCGACCACGGTGGTCTCGCCGTCGAGGTCGATCTCGACCACCACCACCCTGGTGTCCGGGGTGGGGGGCGGGGCCGCCATGCCGAATTTCAGCCGCAGGTCAGCCAGCGGCACCACCTTGCCGCGCACGTTGATCAGCCCGGAAACAAAGGCGCGGGCGCCCGGCACCTCGGTCACCGGGATCAGGTCGAGGATCTCGTGGACGATTCCGGCCTCGATCGCGAAGATCTCGCCGCCGAGGGCGAGGGTCAGCGCCTCGAAGCCGGCATCCTCGTCGGGGACGGACATCAGCCGGCACTCCTCTGCTGGTCGAGGCTCTGGCCGCTGCTGACCAGATGGCCGACGTCGAGGATCAGGGCGACGGTGCCGTCGCCGAGGATGGTGGCGCCCGAGAAGGCGCCGACGTCGGCATGCAGCTTCGACAGGGATTTGATCACGGTCTGGTGGTCGCCCAGCACCTGATCGACCACCAGTCCGACCCGGCGTTCGCCGGTCGAGATGATCACCACCTTCTGGAACGGATCGGGCGGGGTGGCGGTGGCGAACAGCTCGCGCAGGCGCAGATAGGGCACCAATTCGCCCCGGATCGACAGGAAGGTGCGGCCCTCATGGCGGCAATCCGCCTCGGGCGACAGCTCGACGCATTCCTCCACCGCCGCCAGCGGCAGCACGAACCGGCCGCGCCCGACCCGCACCAGCAGCCCGTCGATAATCGCCAGGGTCAGCGGCAAATTGAGGGTGATCTCGGCCCCCCGGCCGGGCGTGCTGTCGACCTCGATGGTGCCGCGCAGCGAATCGATGGTGCGTTTGACCACGTCCATCCCCACCCCCCGGCCGGACAGGCTGGTGACGGCACGGGCGGTGGAAAAGCCGGGATGGAAGATCAACTGGAACAGATCCTGGTCGGACAGGCGGGCGCCGGGGGCGATCAGGCCCTGGTCCTCGGCCTTGGCGCGGATGCGGTCGCGGTCGAGGCCCCGGCCGTCGTCGCGGATCGAGATCCGCACCTGGGTGCCGGCATGGCGGGCGGAAAGATGAACCCGCCCCTGCGCCGGCTTGCCGGTGCGCAGCCGTTCCTCGGCGGTCTCCAGGCCATGGTCGAGGCTGTTGCGGACGATGTGGACCAGCGGGTCGTTGAGCCGCTCGATCACCGTCTTGTCGAGCTCGGTCTCCTCGCCCTCGGTGGTCAACTCGACTTCCTTGGACAGGTCGCGCGACAGGTCGCGCACCAGCCGGCGGAAGCGGCCGAACAGCGAGCCGATCGGCAGCATGCGGATGCCCATCGTCGTCTCGCGCAGGCCGTTGGCGAGGCGCTCGATCTCCTCGGCGATCGCCTTGATCTGGAGATCCTCGATCCCGCCGATCAATTGCTTGAGCCGGGCCTGGGCGATCACCAGTTCGCCGACCTGATCCATCAGGTCGTCGAGCCGTTCCGCCGCCACCCGGATCGAGGCATGGGCGGCGGGGGCGGCGGCCTTGGCCGCCACCGCCTCGGTGCGCAGGTGATGTTGCTCGGCCAGGGCCGAGCGCAGCCGGTCCTCGCTGAGCGCCCCTTCCTCGACCAGCATGGTGCCGAGGCGGGGCTGGCGGGCGGCGGCGTCCTCGATCGTCTCGGGGGCGACGTCGCCGCGCCGGGTCAGGATCTCGCCCAGCCGGGCCTCGGGATTCTCGACCCGCTCGATGGTCAGGTCCATCCCGTCGCGGACGAAGATGAACACGTCCTCGATCGCCGAGCGCGGCTGGTCGGTGGTCAGCACCACGTCCCAGGCGAGGTAGCAGGCGTAGGGGTCGATCTCCTCGAGCGGCGGCACCGTGTCGGTCAGGCCGACGATGGTCGCCTCGCCCAGGTCGCGCAGTTCGGCCAGCAGCAGCAGCGGGTTGGTGCCCATCGCCATCGCCTCGGCGGCGAGGCGGACACGGAACCGCCAGGTGATCGGCGCGGCCGGCGCGGCGGCGGC